>JAQUYY010000056.1 GCA_028691575.1 Candidatus Gastranaerophilales bacterium | reverse complement strand
CGATAAATATGATTTTACAAAATTGATTATAAGTAAAGAATTTAAAAAAATACCGACACTAAAAAGCTTAAAAGAACTTAAATATTTAGATAAAATAGCCGATTATTTCGGCAAAAATATGATTATAGACAATAAAAATATTATTGTTAATGATATAGAAAATTCTGATTTACCGGATTTTTTTAAAGAAAGTTACGGTCAAATGGGAATTAAGTCTATTATAGGATTGCCAATAAAAAAAGAAGAAGACATATGGGGATTAATGATTTTTTCTAAATATTTTGAAAAAAAAGAATGGACTCAAGATGAAATAAATTTTTTAAAAACAATAATTTCTCAAATTTATATTGCAATTAAACAATCAGAATTGTTTTTAAAAACAAAAAAATCTGCCGAAAAAGAGTCTATAGCCAGAGTCGTTATAGAAAAAATCAGAAGCACCCTTGATTTGAATGAAATAAAAAAACTTGTTGTACAAGAAATAGGACAGGCATTTAATGCAGACCGGTGTTATTTTAGACCTTATGATATAAAAAATCAAAAATTTTTAGATTCGGATATTGAGTATTTTGCATCAGACGACATTCCTACTTTACAAAATATTGAACTTTATCAAGAAGGTCTAAGATTTTTTTATGAAAAAGCTCTCGAAAACAGAGAAATGCAACCAATAATTGCAGCCCATGAGGAAATGCTACAAAATTTGGAATTGGAACAATATTTAACAAAAAGTGGCATAAAAAGAGATTATGCAATTCCAATTTGGGATAAAAACGGTAATTTAACTTTTTTGGTATTGCATTATGTGAAAAAAGATATTGAATTGTCTCAGGAAGATAAAGATTTTTTGTCAATAATTGCAAAAGAAGTATCAATAGCATTCGAACAAGCTCTTTTATATAATGAAACAAAAGAACAAGCCGAAAGGGAAGCCCTTTTAAGAAGATTTACCGAAACTATAAGAAGTACAATTGATACAGATGAAATTATAAATATTTTTTGTGATGAAACAGCAAGACTTTTTAACGTGGAAAGAGCAGCTATTTTAAAAACACCTGATGCTCTAAATCCTGCAAGTTTTATTTTAAAAAGAGAATATAAAAGTAATGAAAACATAAAAGGTTTGCTTGATCTGGCCGAAGAAGAAAAAAATAGAGTTATTTTATACGGTACGAATCAAATGTTTTCTGAAAAAGAAATTTTTTTAGTAAATAATTTTCAACAAGAAACAGACATTCCGGATTTTTATAAAAATCCGGCTATTAAAATTGGTATAAAATCTCAGCTTGGCATTCCAATTAAAAAAGAGAAAGATATTTGGGGGATAATAGTTTTATCTTCATACGAAAAGCATAGATATTGGACAAAAAACGAAATAAACTTGTTAAAAACAATTGCAAGTCAAGTATATATTGCGATTAAGCAAGGCGAGATGCTTGATAAAATAAAACAACAAGCATCAAGAGAACAATTGAGCAAAAGCATTGTTGAGTCCACAAGAAATACTTTGGATGAAAAAAAAATCAAAAAAGATATTATCAGGCAAATCGGACAATCTTCAAATGCGGACAGATGTTTTATTATAGATTATGATGAAAAAAAACAAAAGTTCAAAACAGTAACAGATGAATACCTCTCGTCTGAATCTGTTTCAACGTATATTGGATTTGATTTTGATAAAGAAAATCCCGAATTTGCGGCTAAATCAAAAAAATTAGAAGAAGCAATTATTTTTGATTCAGAAAATAGTGCTGAATATAATAAAATATCTGAAAAAACCTTAGAGCATTTAAAACAAAAAGGAATAAAATCAGGATTTTCTATTCCAATAACTTATCATAATAAACTTTTAGGAGTACTTGTTCTTAATTACACAACAAAATTAAAAGTGTTTTTGCAAGATGAAATAGAGTTTGTTAGAAATCTTGCTGCACAATTAGGAATAGCAATTTATCAAGCCCGTCTTTACAAAAACCTAAAAGAAACAGCGGAAAGAGAAAGAATTTTAAGAAAAATAAGCAATAAAATACAAAGTTCTCTTGATCTTGACGATGTTAAACATGAAATAGTTTATCAAGTCGGTACATATTTTAGTGTTGATAAAGCTGTTATTAGTATTTTTCAAGAAAAACAACAAAAATATGTTCAAACACCAAGCTCCGAATACAAATCGTCTGAAAAAAGTAAATCTTTTGTTGGTGTAAAAAATAAAAATTTTCCGGGGTTTACAGAATATATAGCTCAAAAACATCTTAGAGGGGAAGATATAATTTTTTCTGACCTTGATGAATATCTTGATAAAAACAACTTAAGGGAAACAGGTGTTGAAAAATTTTACAGAGAATTTGGGTTTAATGCCTCTGCTGCTATAAATATATATTGCAGTGATTCGTTTTTTGGAGATCTTGTGCTGACATTTGATAAAAAAAGAGAATTTTCGGATGAGGAAATCAGGTTTCTTAAAACTATTGCCGATCAGGCAGGTGTTGCTATTTATCAAGCGCAACTGTATAAAGACGAAAAAGAAACAGCGAAAAGAGAGAAATTGTCAAGGCAAATAGTAGAAAATATTCGAGAAACACTGGATAAAAAAAAGATAAAAACATTGTTTGTAAAAAGTATAGGAAGTTTTTTTAATGCAGACAGAGTGCTTTATTCGGAATACAATTCCGAAAAGAAAATGTTTGATCCGGTTGATGAATATTCTGAATATTTATCAAGCACAAAAGAAAAAAGTTTTATAAATTATGATTGGTCGAATCCTTTTAATGCCGAGTACATTAGACCCCTAATAGAAAAAAAAGAATTGATTATTTATAATTTAGATGAATATTTGCAAAAAGAACAAAAATCTCAAAATTTTATTGATTTGTTTAAAAATTCAGATGTTATATCAAGTTATAACATTCCTGTTTTATATCCGGATAAAATTATAGGATATTTTTGTATTGAATTTACTCAAAAAGAATATCGAATTAGTGATGAAGAAATGGATTTTCTTAAAGATTTAATAAATCAGTCGGGAATAGCCCTTTATCAAGCGCAATTGTATGAAGCAGTAAAAGAAACAGCAGAAAAAGAAAGTTTATTAAGAGAAATCATTAGCGAAATAAAACTTTCGCAAAATATAGAAGAAGTTTATGAATATCTTTTAAAAAAAGTAGCAAGAACTTTTGACTGTGCAAGGGCTGTATTTTTTGAATCGCCGACTTTTAAATATGAAAAAGCTCAAGTTAAATATGAATATTTTAAAAATACAAATTATAAATCTATTAAGGGAGTTAATATTCCTCAAAAATGTCAGGATGTGCTTAAAGAAGCTGCCGATACTTTAAATGAGGTTAAAATTGACGATACAGGAAAACTTCACAGTGAAGATAAATCAGCTCAAGTTTTTTTTAAAAAATATTCGGTTAAATCTGTTTTTGGAATTCCTCTTGTTCGATACAATCATAATATAAGAATTTTAGGCATAATGATACTTTGTGATGACAAACCAAGAATTTGGACAGAAAAAGAAGCCGTTTTAATAAAAGCAATTACTGAATCTGTGGTTACAATTATATGGGAAATAACAAAAATTATTGAAATTAACAGGTTAAAAGAAGCTTTTATCGCTACTTTAGCACATGATTTGCAAGTTCCATTGGTTGGAGAAGCAAAGGCACTAGAGTTTTTATTAAACAGACCGGATGAGCAGCCTATCGGAAAATCAAAAGAAATATTAGAAGGAATTATAGGGAATAATATAGATTTAACGACTCAATTAAAAGCTCTTTTAGACAGTTATTATTATGAAACCGAAAAAAAAGAATTAAACCTTCAATATTGCAATATTAGAAATATTATTGAAGAAGCTAAATTTATACATGATAAAATTATTAATGAAAAAAATTTGACAATACAAATATCAGAAGAAAAAAATATTCCAAAATTATTAATAGATATTGAAGAAATAGAAAAAGCAATTTTCAATGTTTTGGGAAACGCCATTAAATATACATGTATTAATGATACTGTTGAAATAAAAATATATAAAAATAAAAAAAATGTTGAAATTTCAATAAAAGATCATGGTCCCGGCATTCCTAAAGAAATTCAAAAAAGAATTTTTGAAAGATATTCCACTACCGTTGCAATTGAAAGAAAAGTAGGTTCAGGTCTGGGCTTATATTTGGCTTTTCAAATAATAAAAGCTCATAATGGTTACATCTGGTATGAAACATCGCCCGAGACCGGAACAGAGTTTTTTATCAGCTTGCCGATAAAAAACTATTCCGATTAATATAAAATTTTTTTATATATCATTGCAAGGAATAAAATATAGAATACGGTTTATATCTTTTTACTGCCTATTTTTCGGAAAGAATAAATAAATTAATTAAATCTTCCAGTTTATCTGCCTGAGCTTTAAAATTTTGAACCTGGCTTTCTAAAATTCTTATATTATTACGATATTCTTCAATTTTATTCATATTATTTCTAACAGAATGTCCCAAACCTTCTTGCGCTATTTGAGCTTCAGAAAGGACTTTGTTCATTGAAATACCCATAGCTTCAATTGTTTGACGAATAATTTGTGCGCCTGTTTGTCTTGTAACTCCGGGCGGAAGCTGAGATACTAATTTTGTTAAAACATCTACGTTTGGAACGGCTATATTGTCTTCAAAAGAAGCATTTATAGGCATTGAAATTGGCATTGGCTTTTTTTCATATTTTTCTGTTTCGGTTTGTGCATTTATAAAATTTTGATCTTGTGTATAAGAGTATTGAAGCGTTTGCTGTGGTTGTGGCTGCGAAAAGCTGTAATCTGTTTGAGTTGAAGCTTGCTGAAAATATTGAGGCTGATTTTTTTGTGTTGGTTCTGAATAATCAATAAGTTCAATATCTTCTTGATCCAAATCAGATTCTTCAATATTTTCAAATTCAAATTCTTGTGAATTGTTTTGCACTTCTTTTATAAAAGATTGATTTTTAATATTTTGTTCAAAAGGGATTTCTTCAAGAGAATTGTCTGATATAGAAGTTTTTTCTTCATATTCTTGAATATATTCATTTTCTTGATTATTATCAAAACTTTGTTGTTTTAAAGCTTCAACAATTTTTTTGCCTACACCTTCAGGCAATACGTTGGTTTTTTGCACATCCACAGCTTATCTCCTAAAAAATTTTTAATTGGTAATAGATATTAATAATTATATTTTAAATAATTATTAATTTCAAAAGAATTGCAATAAATCGTTACTTTTGTACTTTAAAATTATTGATATTTTTATATTTCCGGTTGAATTTCAAATATCTGTATGATATAAACTAATTATGCATTAATTAATCTAATGTAAATTCAAAAAGACAGGAGCTGATTTCAGCTGAAAACACTACAACAAGAAATAATATTAGCTCAGCATGCCGGATTTTGTTATGGTGTAAAAAGAGCAGTTGATTTAACAATAAATACCAAACAAAATAACTTAAACAAAAATGTAAGCGTCTTGGGTCAACTTATTCATAACAATCAGGTTATTGAATATTTAGAAAGTCTTGGAATAAAAACAGTTTTAAACCCGAAAGAAAATATTGAAGGTATTTGTATTATCAGAACCCATGGTACAACACCTCAAATTATTGATTTAATTAAACAAAAAGGCTGTGAGGTTTTAGATGCAACTTGTCCCGATGTAAAAAGAGTTCAGGATAAAGCACGTCTTTTGGCTTCAAAAGGTTATCAAGTAGTAATTATTGGGAAACCCGACCATCCGGAAGTTATTGCAATAAAAGCAAATGCCGAATTGGGTGTTGACAAAGAAGCTCTGGTTATTTCATCTTGTGAGGAAGCAAATAATTACATTGAAACATTTAAAACAGCTTCAAAAATAGGAATTGTAATCCAAACAACTCAAAAGAAAGAAAATTTTATAGAAATTTTACAAATAATTTCAAAATATGCAAAAGAGCTGAAATTTTATAATACAATATGCAATGCAACATGCAAAAGACAGGAAGCAGCTAAAAATTTAGCAAAAAAGGTTGATTTAATGATAGTTGCGGGGAGTAAATCAAGTGCAAATACAACTCATTTGGCAGAAATTATAGGAAAAAATACTAAAACAATACATATTGAAACAAAAGAAGAATTAAAAAATTATCAGGAAATTATTATAAATGCTAAAAAAATAGGAGTAACGGCGGGTGCATCTACTCCGGAAAATGTTATTAATGATATATTAACAACTCTTAGAAAGGAGAATTAAATAAAAATGACAATTACAGTAGAAAAAGAAATGACAGAATTTGAAAAATTATTTTTGAAATCTTATGACTATGATTTTAAAGTAGCTGGCGTGGTAAAGGGAACTGTTTTAAAAGTTGACAAAAATGAAATTCTTGTTGATATAGGAAGCAAATCAGAAGCAATTTTACCTCTTAGAGAGCTTTCAAATGTACATTTTGAAAACCCAACCGATATTATCAATGTTGGTGATGAAAAAGATTTTTATATCTTAAAAGAAGAAAACGAAGATGGAACTATTACTCTTTCTCTAAAACGAGTAACTTTTGCAAAAAGTTGGAGAGAACTTGATGAATGCCGCAAAAATAACGATACTATTTTGGTTAAAATATCTAATTTAGTAAAAGGCGGTGTTGTTGTTGAAGCTCTAGATTTAAGAGGATTTATTCCGTCCAGTCAATTAAGAACAGGAACACCTTATGACGGACTTATCGGACAAGAAATTCCTGTAAAAATTCTTGAAGCAGATCCAAAGAAAAACAAGTTAATTTTAAGCCAAAGACAGGCTCTTGCAGAAGAAAGAGAGAAAGTTGTAGGCGATGTAATAGCAGAACTTCAGGTTGATCAAATAGTTAAGGGCGAAATCGTTAGAATTGCTGATTTTGGCGCATTTATTGACATTAACGGCGTAGATGGTTTACTTCCTATTTCTGAAATTTCATGGCAAAGAATCAAACATCCTTCAGATGTTCTTACTCTTGGTGAACAAATCGAAGTTAAGGTTCTTAAAATTGACGAAGAACTTAATAGAATCAGCCTTAGCTTAAAGAGAATGGGTGAGAATCCATGGGTAAAAATTGAAGGACAATTTAAAGAAGGTGAAATAATTTCAGGAACTGTTAATAAAATAACTTCTTTCGGTGCTTTTGTTAACATTTTTGAAGGTGTAGAGGCGTTATTGCCGGTTGCCGAAATGTCCGAACAAGAAATTAATCCTTTTAATTTCTTGAGGGTTGGGGAAAAAGTTCAAGTAATTATCAAAAAATTTACACCTCAAGAACATCGAATCAGTTTAAGCATTAAAGATCTTAAAAAATCTGAAAAACCCGAAAAACAGCAAAAAGAAGAAAAAGCTGAATAAAATAATTTTTTAGAACAAATAAAAAACCTCTGTTGTTATAAACAGGGGTCTTTTTGTAAAAACTTAAATGCCTGATAATATTTATTATAAGACTCTAACTATTCATATAGATATTTTGCAGCACAGCCCCAACCATAATTAGTTGCTGCTGTTGAGCCTTCTATGCAACTTGTCGATTGATCGTAATATCCTCTTGCTCCTGCTGGTATTAATATATTTGAGGTTATACTTGCAAAAAATATATCTTTTCCTACTATATTCGGTTTTTTAAATCCGTTTACATCTATATACATATATCCACATCTTGTATAATCTCCTGCAACATAACTGCAATTTGATTTTTCAATTCCAAGTCGTATTAAACCGCCGTTATTTAATATTAAGCCGGGTTGAAAATGAGTTCCAAGACCAGTTCCATTTAAATAATACCAGCTATTTGCTCCACTATGCCAACAACCTTCGGCGCTTACTCCGCTTCCTGTTCCTCCATAAGTTGATGTGCCGGAACAATCTTTTATTATATTAAGTTTTGATGCAAATGCATTTTTTAAATCTTCACTTCCTAGGGCGTCTTCGGGAAATGCTCCTGCCAAACTACCGCCGTTATCTACAGTTATTAATTGTGTGGCTTGTGATAAATCAGAATATGATTTTTTCCACGCTGCTTTTAGCTCTGCATCACTTGTTGTTCCGAATAACATTGGTGTAACTATTGAAGCAATTATTCCGATTATTGCAATCACTATTAGGGTTTCGGCTAAAGTGAAGCCTGCTTTTTTCTTTTTCATAATTAATTTCCTTATTTTTTTATTAAATTAAATTCTTTTTCATAACCTTCAACATTAATATTTAGTTTGTTGCCTAAAATTAATAATTTTGATATAAATTTTTTATCTTCTTCCGGGTTTTCTGTTGTTTTAAGATTTTCCAATAATTCAGGGAAACCCCTATGAATAGAGGCAAAATAAATATTTTGAGCTTCAACTAATTTTAATTTTAAATCCAGTTTTCCTGCATTATTTAAAATATTTATGCTGTCAATAACATCATGAATTTCCATGTTTCTCTCGATTTTTTTGATATTTTTGGTTATTAAATTACTAAAAATATTGATAGCAGAGGTTTTATTAATTTCAATATTTAGTTTTTTCGCTTCATCGTTAATATTATTGGCATTTATAATAATATCGTCATCCCTTATGTCTGCAATGTCTAAAAACAAGGTATTAAAAGAATGACTCAATGTATATTCCGCTACAATTTTAAATTCAGAAGGAATTTGTAACCCTAATTTTTGCAGTTCCAGCATGGGTCCTTTTGCTTCGTCATATAAAGCTTGATATGCCTGACTGAATTTTTCCATTTTATCCTGGATTAAAATATTGATAACTTTTCTTCTTTCCTCTAAAAACAGATCTTTTAAGGTAAAGTATTCTTTGCCAAAATATTTGTCGATTGTTCTTATAACTTCAGTTAAGGACTTATTGTCAAATTGATTGAACACTTCTTCTTTTAATTGAAAATATTCAGTATTACCGGCAAAACCTTTGATTGCACAATGAAAATCCTCTCCGCCAAAATGAAGCAGAATAAATATAATATCTCTTTCTTCTAAAGTAACTTTTGATGTCACGTTAATTTTCCCGACAACCAGGGCAGAATTGCCTCGTACTGTTTTTTTGTAATCTTGAGACTTGATATTATATGAAAATAAATCGGTTTCATCTTCATAATCTTCAAATAAAGAACTAATCGCCCAATGACTGACTATTTGGCGAGTGCTGACAATTGACGGCTTTACCCATTTTAAATAAATATCTTTGCCCGAGCCATGTTCAGGAAGATTGCTTTTGGCTCTATTAAGTATTTCTAAAAATGGCTCTTCAAGATTTTTTCCTGAAAATTCTGCCGCAATTTGAATTGCACGGGCTGCATATTTAATAATTTGAACGGTTTCAATACCTGATAATTCGTTAAAAAACCAGCCGCAACTTGTATACATTAACATTGCCTGTCTTTGAATTTCAAGAAGTTTTATAACTTCAATGCGCTCATCTTTTGATAAGTGTTGTTTTTCTTCTTTTTGACAAAATTGTTTTACGGAAAAACTGTTTCGGTCTAAAACTACGTCAATATAGTTGTTTCTTGCTTCCCATGGGTCTTTTAAATATTTTAATGCGTTTTCTTCATATATTTCGGTTA
>JAQUYY010000055.1 GCA_028691575.1 Candidatus Gastranaerophilales bacterium | reverse complement strand
AGCAACACATTCTATTGGCGATGCTTATAGAGAACTTTTATATGGCACGGCTGATGTAATGATTGCAGGAGGAACAGAGGCATCATTAAATATTCTTTCTATTGCTGCCTTTGGAAGTGCAAGAACATTATCTACAAGAAATGAGGAGCCTCAAAAAGCAAGCAGACCTTTTGACAAAGACAGAGACGGTTTTGTTATGGCGGAAGGTGCCGGTATCATAATTCTTGAAACATTAGAGCATGCTCAAAAAAGAGGCGCAAAAATTTATGCTGAATTAATCGGCTACGGTGCTTCCGGTGATGCATATGATATGGTTGCTCCTTGTCCCGACGGAGATGGTGCAGCACGTGCAATGCAAGCTGCGCTTAGTGACGCAGGATTAAATCCAAAAGAGGTAACTTATATAAATACTCATGGAACAAGCACATTAGTTGGTGATGTTGCTGAAACAATGGCTATAAAAAGAGTATTTGGCGATTATGCAAAAAATGGACTTGTAGTAAGTTCAACAAAAAGCATGACAGGTCATTTACTTGGTGCGGCAGGTGGCATTGAAGCTGCTGTTGCAATAAAAGCTATTGAAACAGATACTATTCCTCCAACGATAAACCTTGATAATCCGGACGAAAATTGTGATCTTGATTATGTTCCTCATAAAGCAAGAAAACTAGACAAAGTTAATATTGTTATGTCAAATTCATTCGGATTTGGCGGGCACAACGCTTCATTAGTTTTCAAAAAATTCGAAGAATAATAAAAATTAATTAAATCAAAAAGAGAACCATTAAAAAATGGTTCTCTTTTATTATTTTCATTCAAAATTAAATTCCAAGAATTGATTTTTGCATTTTTATAATGTCTTTAATTCCATTTTCCGCAACATCAAGCATTTTTAACAATTGTTTGCGATAAAAAGGATTGCCTTCTGCTGTTGATTGAAATTCAATGATTTTACCCGATTCTGTCATAACGATATTTGCATCAACATCAGCCGTTGAATCTTCGGAATAATCCAAATCAAGCAAAATTTCACCGTCTAAAATCCCGACGCTGATAGCAGCAACAGGTTCAATTATTGGATTTTCAACAATTAAGCCATTATCCATAAGTTTATTAACGGCATCATAAAGAGCAATAAAAGCACCTGAAATACTTGCCGTTCTAGTTCCACCGTCAGCTTGAATAACATCTGCATCAATGGTTATAGTTCTTTCACCCAATTTTTCCAGATCAACTGCAGCTCTAAGACTTCTACCGATAAGACGCTGTATTTCCTGAGTTCTGCCTGAAATATTTATACCTCTTTCTCTTTGAACTCTGGTATGAGTTGCACTTGGAATAAGCGAATATTCTGCACTCAGCCAGCCTG
Source organism: Candidatus Gastranaerophilales bacterium (assembly GCA_028691575.1). Taxonomy (GTDB): domain Bacteria; phylum Cyanobacteriota; class Vampirovibrionia; order Gastranaerophilales; family JAQUYY01; genus JAQUYY01. The sequence goes on along the minus strand of JAQUYY010000055.1, from coordinate 8,337 downwards.
TCTTATGTTCTTGACTCATCATCCAGCGAGGAATTCTCTCCTCTGTTGTAGCTGTTGTTATAACTTTTGTATCGCCAAATTCCACCAAAACAGAGCCTTCAGCGTGTTTTGTGAAATTCCTTGTGAAATTTACCTGCCTTAAACCCGATGCTTTTCTATCATTAAATCTGCTTGCCATTAAATTTCCCTCATTTTAATTTTTTACCATCATATCAAAAAATTACGCCATAATCATTACATTTCTGATTTTTTTATGATATTTTTATTAAGAGATTCTTTTACAAATCAGGAAATGCTCCTCTAGGCGTGAAAAAAATAAATTACAAGGATTAACCAATGAAAAAATTTTATATAACGACAGCAATTGATTATATGAACGGAAAACCCCATATAGGTCATGCTTACGAGAAAATAGCGACGGATATTATTAATAGGCATTTTAAACAAAGAGGTTTGGAAACTTTTTTCTTAACAGGTTCAGATGAGCATGGAATTAAAATAGAAAAAACTGCCCAAGAATTAGGGAAAAGACCTAAACAATTATGTGATGAGAATTCTGATTCATTCAAAGAGGAATGGGCAAAAATCGGCGTAAATTATGACCGATACATAAGAACAACGGATGAAGATCATAAAGAAGTTGTGCAATATATCTTTAAAACTCTTATGGACAAAGGAGATATTTATAAAGCATCATATACAGGCTTGTATTGCAGCGGATGCGAAAGTTTTTTATCGCAAAGAGATCTGACTGAAGATGGTTTATGTCCCGATCACCAAAAAAAACCTCAAGAAGTTAAGGAAGAAAATTATTTCTTTAAATTGTCAAAATACAAACAGGCAATCATAGATAGAATAAAAAACAACCCAAACTTTATTTTACCCGAATATAGAGCAAATGAAGTTCTTAATCAGCTTGAAAATACTGAAGATATAAGCGTTTCTCGCTCAATTAACTCTGTAACCTGGGGTATCCCTGTACCGGGAGATGACAGCCAGATAATTTATGTATGGATTGATGCATTGTCAAATTATTTGACAGGTGTAGGTTATAGGCATAATAATGAGTTGTTTAACAAGTTTTGGCCTGCTGATGTGCATATTATCGGCAAAGATATTTTGAAATTCCATTCGATTTACTGGATTGGGATTTTGATGGCGATGGGAATAGAACTTCCTGAATGTATCCATGCACATGGCTGGATTACAGTGGAGGAAACGAAAATGAGCAAGTCATTGGGCAATGTGCTTCCTCCTGACTTTATTATGCAGGAATTTGACCTTGAAATCCCTGATGCAGAGCGTTATTTTTTAATGTCAGCAGCTCCTTACGGAAAAGATATTAATTACAGCACCGATGACTTTAAAAATAAGGTAAACGCTGATTTGGCAAACAATTTAGGCAATCTTCTTAACAGAAGTTTGAGCATGCTGGTAAAATATTTTAACGGTGAAATTACGCAAGATGCTGTTACTGATAAAAATTGTGAACTGGCAAGCCTTTGTGATGAAACGCAGAAAAAAGTTTTGGAAAGTTTTGATGATTATAAAATTTCAGAAGCAATTGAAAGTGTCGTTTCTCTTGTGAATGCGACGAACAAATACGTTAATGATACAGCCCCATGGTCTTTAGCTAAGGAAGAAACAACGCTTATTGAGTGTGCAAAAGTTCTTTATACAGTGCTTGAGACGATGAGATTTGTAAGTATTCTTTTATACCCTGTGATTCCGAATATTTCGCAAAATATCTGGTCACAGCTTTCTTTAGAAGGTAATATTTCAGAACAAACTTGGGAAAGTTTAAAATGGAATGGCTTAAAAGCAGGCAAAATTGCTTCAAAAGAAACTGTCAATCCTGTATTTTTAAGGCTTGATTCTGAATTAGCCGGTGATAAAAAGAAGAAATAATAAATAAATAGGCTAAAGTCCACTCTATAGCTTTATAAACAAATTTTTATCCAATAATAACCTATTTGGAAACTATAAACATAACTTCTTCGGTGAACAAATTGGTAAAAAGCCTATGAAACAGGCTTTTTCGTATTTTTGCACGTGTCATGTATATTTTGTCAATTATTTTTATGTCTCTTTTTTGAACAAATTCTATAAAATCTTTTATAGTCAACAAATGAATATTTGGCGTGTTGTACCATTCAAACGGAAGGATTTTTGATTTTGGCATTTTACCATTGAAAACCAAGTAAAACCTAATCCGCCAATATGCAAAATTTGGAAAACTTATAACAACTTTTTTGCCCACTCTGAGCATTTCTTCAACAACAAAATCAGGAGAAACCGTTGATTGCAAGGTTTGGTTCAAAATAACGTAGTCATAAGACTTATCAAGGAACTCTTTTAGCCCTTCATCAATATTGCCTTGAACAACGGATAAGCCTTTTTCAAGACATTTTATAATATTTTCCTGATTAATATCTATACCTCGTCCGATAATTTGTTTTTTATCTTTCAGAAGTTTGAGCAACTCTCCTGATCCACAGCCCAAATCAAGCACTTTAGTTTTCTGCTCAATAATATCTGAAATTATTTCGTAATTAACATGCAATCCCTGAGAAGTGGCGTAATGGCTATTCATTTGCACCTCCTATATCGTTTAGGAAACTTTTAATAATTCGCTCCTGCTGCTCATGCTCCAGCAAAAACGCATCATGCCCACAAGGTGAATCAATTTCGCAAAAAGAAACATCTTTTTGTATCTTCATTAGTGAGTTTACTATTTCTTTTGCCTGGGAAGAAGGGAATAACCAGTCAGAAGAGAATGAAATCACTAAAAACTTTGCATCTGTCTTAGAAAAAGCATTTTCCAATGAATTATACTTATTCTGAATATCAAAATAATCAACAGCTTTTGTTATGTACAAATAACTATTTGCATCAAATCTGTCAACAAAAATTTCGCCCTGATGTTGAAGGTAACTTTCGACCTGAAAATCAACGTCAAAAGTAAAATCGGGGACATCTTTATTTTGAAAACGTCTGCCGAATTTTTTGTGCATAGCTTCTTCACACAAATAGGTTATATGCCCTACCATTCTTGCAATTGAAAGCCCTCTGTCTGGGGCATTTGAGGATTCATAGTAGTTGCCGTTATTCCAGTTAACATCAGAGATAATAGCATTTCGTCCAACTGCATTAAAAGCTATTCCTTGAGCCGAAAGCCTGCTTGTAGAAGCTATTACGATAACAGAGCTTACCATTTCAGGATAAGAAATTGCCCATTGCATTGCCTGCATCCCACCCATCGAACCGCCTGCAACGCTGTATAACTTGTTAATTCCAAGAAAATCAACTAATTTTTTTTGAACATTGACCACATCCTCAATTGTAATTACAGGAAAACTTACTCCATAAGGCTTTTTGGTTTTAGGATTAATTGAAGATGGTCCTGTCGTGCCTTTGCAGCCCCCAAGCATATTTGAGCAAATAACAAAATATTTATTTGTATCAAAAGTTTTACCGGGACCTACCATAATGTCCCACCAACCGGGTTTTTTATCTTCAGCAGAACTGTAACCGGCTGCATGAGCATCGCCTGTTAGTGCATGAAACAAAAGAATTGCATTATCTTTTGTCTCGTTAAGCTCTCCGTAAGTTTCATACGCAATTGTTATTGAATCAAATTTTACACCCGATTCAAGTTCAATTTCATCGTTTATATCAAAAAATTTGGTTTCAACCAACCCTACTGAATTTTGTGGAAATTTTATTTCTATACTCATAATTTTTGCGATTCTTTCAATGCCTTATCAATATCTTCAATTATATCATTAACGTCTTCTATACCGACGGATAAACGCATAAAATCTTTAGTTATACCTGCTTTTATCAAGTCCGCTTCAGACAATTGTTTGTGAGTTGTCGCAGCAGGATAAGTTATAATGCTTCTTACATCCCCCAAATTGGCTGTATGAACTAAAAGTTTGCAACTTTCAATAAATTTAATGCCATTTTTAATCTCACCTTTTACGCCAAAACTTACTAAAGAAGATTGCCCATTTGGTAAATATTTTTTGACTAATTCATAATTTTCATAACTTTCTAAGCCTGGATATGTAACCCAATTTATTAAAGGATGATTTTCTAAAAATTTTGCAACTTTCATGGCATTTTGGCTATGTCTTTGCATTCTTAAGTGCAAAGTTTGTATTCCTTGCAAAGTTAAAAACGAATTAAACGGACTTTGACAAGGTCCAAAATCTCTTAACATTTGTGCTCGAACTTTAGCTATATATGCAGCTTTTCCGAATTTTTCCGTATAAATAATTCCTTGATAACTTTTATCGGGAGTTGTCAATTCATCAAATTTGCCTGCGTTTTTCCAATCAAAATTGCCCGAATCCACTATAACTCCGCCAACAACGCTACCATGCCCGCCTAAATATTTTGTAGTGGAATGAACCACAATATCAGCACCAAACTCAATCGGTCTGCACAAATACGGCGTAGCAACCGTATTGTCGATTATTAATGGAAGTTTATTTTTATGGGCAATTTGGGCATATTTTTCGATATCAACCATATTTAATCCAGGATTACCAATGGTTTCAACGTAAACACATTTTGTTTTTTCATTTATCGCATTTTCTAATTCTTCAAAATCCATCGGAGTTACAAAATTTGTTTTTATACCATATTTTGGCAATGTCACTGCGAAAAGATTATATGTTCCTCCATACAAAGTTTTTGTGGCAACGATTTCATCTCCTGCTTTTACTATATTCAAAACAGCTAGAGATATGGCCGCTTGTCCTGATGAAACGGCTAACGCACCTACCCCGCCTTCTAATTCGGCAATGGTTTTTTCTAAAATATTAGTAGTAGGGTTTGAAATTCTTGTATAAATATCCCCTTCTTCAACCAAACCATACAAATTACTTGCATGCTCGACATTATCAAAGCTATATGCTGTTGTAGGGTAAATCGGTGTCGAAATTGAGTGTTTTTGTCCTTTATAATCCTGATTATTATGAACAGCTTTAGTGTCAAAATTCATTTTTTACCCTCCGATTAAACTCCATATATCATAATCTACGACAAGGATTTAGCGTTGTCAAATGTATAGATTTTGATACTATTATTATGTATTTAATTCTGAACCAATCTTTTCACAGGCTATTGGAGTAATTTTTTCAAAAATTTGTTCTAGTCGTTTTTTATCCGATAAGTACAAATACCCAATTAATGCCTCAAATGCAGTGCTTAAACGATGTAATTTCTGATTGGTTCTTCTTGCCGTTGTAACTGATAAATTTCTTGCCCGTCTTATAATTTCCTTTTCTTCCTCGGTTAAAAAATTTTCTATCTCATTTAACAAAAATGCTTGAAATTCCGCATTAACAATAGAAACAGTCATTTTGTGAAGTTTATTGGCATTTTCAGTCTTATAAATCGTTATTTCTCTTGCAAATACTTCATAAACACCATCACCAATATGGGCAAGAGAGCGTATGGGCAAGTTTTTAGGCATCTGTATTCCTTTTTGTTAAATACTTTAATTATTATAATACTCTTTTATTCTTAAAAAGCAAAATAATACATTTATCCAATAAAATTGTTGTAATTTTATACACCAGGATAGGTTAAAATTTTATTATATGGATTACAATGTAAAAAATTTAGGAGAATTTATTATGAAAAATTTGCTTGAAAATTCTAAAAAAACAGCTATTTGTCCTGATAAAACAGAATATCGCTTTTGTCAAAAGTTATTAGGCTCTCTTTGCACAAAAAAGGTTAAAGAAAATGATTTTTTTACCGATATAATAGGAATAAAGAGACTTAAACGTCAGAATGATATTAGCTTAGATAGGGAAAATACTTGCAAAAAGTGTTTTTGGAATTTAGAACATGATTAAAAATATATTAGGAATCGCTTTAGTTTTAATTTTTTATCAAATTTTACCGGGATACACGGCAGATGATGCAATAAACTTTTACAGCCCTAGAGAAGGAGTTTTTATAGTTGCTTTGGATACTCAAAAAGCAAATTTCACAATAAAACCATATTTATCTGCAAATTTAGAAAAAGTCGAAGATGTAGCTATAAAAAACAATGCCAAAGTAGCTATTAATGCAGGTTTTTTTGATCCCAAATCAGCTGAAACTATTTCCTTTGTAACAATTGACGGACAAGTTGTTGCTGATCCCTATACTAATAAATCTTTAATGGCAAACGAAAATGCAAAACCTTATATAACACAAATTTTAAACAGAACGGAATTTAGAATTTTAAAAAATGAGGCAGGAGAAATCAACTATCAAATATCCCCTCACAATGAAGAAATTCCTTTCGGATACACTATTATTCAATCCGTTCAAGCAGGTCCTCTTTTAGTGCCTCAATTAGGGCAAACAAATGAGGCTTTTGTTATAAAAAAAGACGGAAAATTAATAAGGCATGCCGCAAGTGCACTTCAAAAACGCCCAAGAAGCGGGATAGGAATAAAAAACGGCATTATCTATCTTATTCTTGTAAATACTGAAGCTGCTATGACTTTTCAGGGATTTTCAAACTTCATGAAAAATGAATTAAAACTTGAATCAGCAATGGCTTTTGACGGCGGTACTTCTTCATCCTTGTATATAAACTTGCCGGACAAATCAATAAATAAAACAATAAATGGGCATGAATCAGTTGTCAGACCTGTGAAATCAATTTTATTGATATATTGAAAATTTTTGACATCTTAATAAATTTTTATGCTAGAATAATTATTAAGATTTTTTCATTAAGAAACTTGTAGTAAATTTTTTTTATTTGTATTATACTTTTATTAAGTTTGTAAATAAGTAATTTAATTTAATAATTAAGGGCTGGTAGAATGACAGAAAATATTGAAAACCAAAACCAAACGGTTGAACAAGAAAAAATTCTTGTTGTTGATGATGAAGCTAGTATCAGAAGAATTCTGGAAACAAGATTAAAAATGGTAGGGTATGAAGTTTTAACCGCTGCTGACGGAGAAGAAGCGCTTGATATTTTCAATAAAGAAAACCCTGACTTGATTATTCTTGACGTTATGATGCCAAAATTGGACGGATATGGTGTTACAAGAGAAATCAGAAGAACATCAGATGTGCCTATTATAATTTTGACAGCATTAGGCGATGTTTCTGAGAGAATTACCGGTCTTGAATTGGGCGCTGACGATTATGTCGTCAAACCATTCAGCCCAAAAGAGCTGGAAGCTCGAGTAAAAGCTGTTCTTCGAAGAACTCAAGAAAGAGAAAACGTAACTTTAGGCAAGGTAACTAAAAATATTATCACAACCGGTAATATTAGAATTGATACCAGCAGAAGACAAGTTTTCCGCAAAAATGAGAGAATCAGGCTAACAGGAATGGAATTTAGCCTATTAGAACTATTGGTTAACAATTCGGGTCAAGCATATTCCAGAAATGAGATTTTACAACACGTTTGGTCTTATCCGCCTGATCATAGGATTGATACGAGGGTTGTTGACGTTCATATCAGCAGATTACGCTCAAAACTTGAAACAGATCCTGCAAATCCGGAATTGATCCTGACTGCAAGAGGCATTGGATATATGTTCCAACGCATAAGCTAGAATTTATATCTAAAAGATTTCAAAAACACTCCTTTTTAAGGAGTGTTTTTATATAATTCTTCAAAATGTCTTGCTATACCGATTTCAAAAAGTAATCTTAAAATGAATTAATTTTTATAAATCGGTATGCGTGAGCCGGGATCGACGTTTTTGGAAAAATCGGGCTTTGCCCGTTTTTGCAAAAACTAACTCGTTCTAGTATAAATTTATTTAACTGCTTTTCAAGATAAAAATTAAGCCATAGTAGTCCGCTACTGACAATGCTGTTTTTTATTATTTGCTTGAATCAGATTCAGCATGACATAGCGACTATTAAAACTTATCCATATTATTCATACAAATACTTTGCCGCACAACCATAACCTTTATTATCAGAATCGGTTGAGCCTTCAATACAGGTCGTTGACGGATCAAAAAAACCTTGTGCGCCTGCTGGTACCAAAGCATTCTCTGCAATACTAACTTCAAAAATATCTTTACCTATAGTATTGGGCTTTTTAAATCCGTTTATATCTATATCTATATATCCACATCTTGTATAACTTGCACCATATGCTGATAAATCCTTACTGCAATCAGACTTTTCTATTTGAAAAAATACTAAACTTCCATTATTTAATATTAACCCGGGGACCGAAGAAAGACTGACTCGACCTGTTCCATTTAAAAAATACCAGCTGTTATCACCACTATGCCAACAACCTTCGGCACTTACACCACTTCCCGAACCACCTAAGCTTGGCACAGCTGA
>JAQUYY010000054.1 GCA_028691575.1 Candidatus Gastranaerophilales bacterium | reverse complement strand
CGTCAATCTTATAGGGCTGAAAAGAGGTGAATATAGCAGTTTATCAGCTAAAGAAGTAAAAGAATTAGAAAACCATATTAAAAAAATGCAAAAAAATAATTCCAAAATATAAGTACATATAAAATTTACACTAGTTTATTTTTTGCTAAAATGGTTTTGTAGAAATGTTGGGGAATTGAAATGAAAAGTAAAAAAATCACATTATTAATTATTATTGCCTTGACTATAGCAAGTATTGTCGTAATACTTACTAAACCAACAAAGTTAGGGCTGGACTTAATAGGAGGCTCAAGATTGGTTCTTGAAGCCCAAACTACCGCAAATATTCCAAAAATAACCCCGGAAATGATGGATAGTTTGCAGTTTGCAATTGAAAAAAGGGTAAATGCCATTGGTGTTGCAGAAACTGTTGTTCAAAGAATCGGAGAAAAGAGATTATTAGTAGAAATTCCTAACATAAGCGATCCTGAAAAAGCTAAAGAATTTTTAGGGCAAACTGCTGAACTTGAGTTTAAAGAACAAAAAATAGGTTTTAATAATAAAGAATACTGGGTTAGCACAGGTTTGACCGGAAATGATTTAAGAAAAGCCAGTGTAGGAAGTGATTCAACAACAGGTGAGTGGATTGTTCAGCTTGAATTCAATGATAAAGGCAGTAAGAAATTTGCTGATTTAACAAAACGTCTTGTCGGAAAGCCGATGGCAATATTTTTCAATAAGGAATTACAGTCTGCACCGGTAATTAATGAGCCTATATTAGGTGGTAGAGCACAAATAACAGGTGGAGAAGGCGGATTCGATTTTAAAGAATCTAAAAAAATGGTAGATTTATTAAATGCAGGTGCATTACCTGTTCCTGCAAAAATTATAGAAGAAAATTCCGTAGGTCCTACTTTGGGACAGGATTCTTTAGAAAAAAGCAAAATAGCAGGGTTTTTGGGGCTAGGATTAGTAATGATTTTCATGGTTTTATATTACAGAGCACCCGGCATTATTGCTGATTTAGCCTTAATTATATATGGATTAATTATTTTTGCGTTGTTTAAAACAATTCCCGTAACGCTTACATTGGCAGGAATTGCCGGTTTTATATTAAGTATAGGCATGGCAGTTGATGCAAATATTCTGATTTTTGAAAGAACAAAAGAAGAACTGAGAATCGGAAGAACTTTGTTTACAGCAATAAATACAGGGTTTGACAGAGCATTTACAAGTATTTTTGACAGCAATATGACAACTTTTATAACTTGTGCAATTCTTTATATGCTTGGAACAAGTATTGTTAAAGGATTTGCGTTTACTCTTGCAATCGGTGTTGCAGTTAGTATGTTTACTGCAATTACTGTAACTAAAAACTTTATGCACCTTTTCTTTGGAACAGGAAAATTAGAACACCCGGAATGGTTTGGGCTTAGAAAAGATGAAATCGGTAAGGCTGAAAAAATTTCAGAAACTAATCCGCGAAAAGCAAAATTAGGTGTTTTAGATTAAGGACTATCAGCCGTTAAAACGGCAATAAATAATGGAGAGCAAAAAATGACAAGCACAATATTACGAGATAAAAATATAATTGATGTAGTAAAGTATAAATGGCTGTGGATAGCAATTTCGGCAGTATTAATAGTCCCAGGAATTATTGCTATGATATATTCTTCAATAATATATCATACGCATTCTCCTCTGAAATTGGGTATTGATTTTACAGGAGGAACTCTTCTTCAATACGGGTTTGAAAAACAAATTAATTCAGAAGATATAATAAAAATGAGAGATGCCTTAAAGTTAGCAGGAATAGAAAATCCTGTAGTTCAAGTGTCTGATTTTAACATTGCATCTGACATTTTTAATGAAATAGAAAATAAAGAAAATGTTGAAATAACAAATTTAAAATCAGTAGTTTCAATAAGAACAAGATTTTTAGACAGTGACAAAGCGAATAATGAAACGCTAAAAGCAAGTAATGCAATCAAGGATTCTGTAGGAGAATTTGTGCCATTACAAGTAAGCTCAATTGGTCCTACATTAAGCAAAGAATTGTTTAAAAACGCTGTAGTTGCCATGCTTTTAGCATTTTTGGCAATTGTCGGATACTTGACAATAAGATTTCAGCTTGATTTCGCTATATTTGCACTTTTGGCTCTGTTACATGATGCATTGTTTATATGTGGAGTATTTGCTATTCTCGGATTATTTTTTAATACTGAAATAGACAGTTTATTTATAACTGCAATACTTACCGTGATTGGATTTAGCGTACATGATACTATTGTTGTATTTGATAGAATTAGAGAAAATTCAAGATTTTTAGCCAAGAAGAAAACTTTTAATGAAATAGTTAATGCAAGTGTCAATCAAACTTTAGCAAGAAGTATAAATACTTCTTTAACAACATTAATTGTGCTTTTAACATTATATTTTTTAGGTGGCGAAACGACAAAAGATTTCATTTTGGCAATGATTTTAGGTATTGCAATAGGTACATATTCAAGTATATTTAATGCCAGTACTCTACTTGCTATGTGGAGAAACAGAAAAGCTTTTTCTGCCAAAAGTTAATAAAATTATACTAAGTATATTTTAACATTAGGTAGACAAATTGATTTTTTCAGAATATAAATGTATTAACTGATTATTATTTTTCGATTGAAAAATTTAAGCAGTCCTTAGTTATAGTAATGAGAAGGGAATGTAAATTTCTTTTTACATTTGTTGTACTTTTAGCAATTAAGATTTTTATTACATTTTAAAAAATAATGATAGAGATTAGAAGCACATATAACAAATCATATGCCAATCAAAATATAAAAAGGCAGCAAAACGTTACTTTTCAAGGTGGCTTATCTGTTGTCAAGTCTCTCGAAAAAAATGAAATCATTCAGGAAGCAGTAGCAAATTGTGCGGAAAAAACTGTCAAACCTGTTAAAAATTTAATAAATAAAAATAAAGAAGCTGTTACAGCTTTTTTTAGTAAGCATTCAGAAATAGGCGAAGGGGCAGGTATCTTTTTCGATTTTATTGGGAAGGCTGCAATTATTCCCATAGTTATGATATTTAATCCGTTTTCTAAGGAAGATAAAGATTCTAAAACATATTCTGCGTTGAAACATCCGGTTGGGGCTTCAATACAAGCAGTTATGGAAGTTAGTATTTTGATGCAGGGAACACGTTATATTGATAAGTTGGCTAAACAAGGTAAACTTGGTGCCAAGTATGCTGTTTCTAAATTAACCGGAGAAAATTTAGAAAAGGCAACCTCCAGGTTGAATTTTTTTAAAAATAGAGCATGTTGGGTTGCCGCTATATCAATGACCCCAGCTCTTTGTGCTATTGAAAACTGGGCTCATCCTAAATTGATGAAAATTATTTCTCCTAAGACGGCAGAAAGAAAAAATACTTCCAAAAATGGAGGACATAAGGCATGATTAAGCCGGTATCTTCTATTTCAAATAATTTTGTCAAATTAATAAAAAAAGCAGCAGAAAGCAAAACGTTTGAAAAACATTTTAACAAATGTATTGATAATCCGACATATGCAACAAGAGTTCTGATTTTAACAAATGTCAGTAAAGATACTTTTGCATATGCACTAAGGGTAAAAAATGGATTGACAAATAAAGAAATGCCGGAAGAAAAGAAAAAATATGTTGTTGCAATGGATGCAGCAATGGGCGGGGTGACAACAGTTGCTCAAATTGCTACAGGATGGGTCTTATCATCCCCTAAAGTTTTAGAAAAAGCTACTAAAAAATTATTCGGTCATCTTGGCGAAAATTCAAAACGCTTTAAACAAGCAAGAGCCGGTTTTGTTGCAGTTTCTACACTCGTATTTTCGATGCTTTTAGCAAAAAGAGTTGTTGTTCCTCTTTTAGCAGGTCCTATGGCTGATAAGATTAAAATTTCTATTGACAAATCAAATCCGACAAAATTAAAAAATAATTCAACAGAAAAGTATTCCGGAATGATTCCTACATTTAGCCATGCAAATTATAATAATGATTTATTTAAAGCTTTTGTGAATAATAAATCAAAAAATTAATATAAAGTTTTATTACCGACTAAAATAAATTCTAATAATTTAAGCAATTTTTATTTGCTTTTATTTTTATTTTAAATGTGTGCCTTTATAAAATAATGAGAAAGTTATGGAAGCTATTAATTTAAACCAAAATAATTTGAATATATTACCATTTAAAAGTACGGTTAATAGTGCTTTTACCGGACATAAGCAAGAGCAGCAAAGTGATATAGTTCAACTTCAAAAAAGTAATAAGAGAAAAACAATTTTTAATGTTATTTCAGGAAGTATTGCTATTATATCAACTGGATTTTTGGCTAAAAATCTAAAAATGAGAAAATTTTTGAGTCAGGAATTTAATAAAATGGGACAGGAAGTGCCTGTCAAATTTAGTGATATGGTTAAAGATGTTGTAAAATTGGCTCAATTTGATGACTTAACAGGATTAAAAAACAAAAGAATGTTTAATGCAGGCTTAAATAAGGCTTTTAATGCCGGAAAAAATGGTGAAAAAGTTTGCGTAGCTATGTTGGATATAGATAATTTTAAAGGAGTAAACGAACTTCTCGGGCATGATACAGGTGATATTGTTCTTGAAAAAACAGGTGCAATTTTAATAGAAGTTGCTAAAAAACATAATATAGATGTTTATCGCTATGGCGGTGAAGAAATCAGCATAATAATGAACGGCAAAAATCCCAAAGAAGCTACAGAGATAGTGGAAGAAGTTCTTGAGAAATTCAACAAAGACGAATGTATACAAAGCTATAAAGATGCTTTTCTGAAAAAAGGACAAGAAAGACTTGTAAAATTTCAAACAGAGCAACAAGAATTTGATAAATTAAATGAAAATATAATAAACTGTATTCTTCCTGAATTTAATAAGATTAAAATGATTAATAAATTTCTTGATGAAAAAATTAATCAATCATCGGAATTTATACAAAAACAAATTAAGGAAGTAAAAAAAGAATTAGAGATAAAAACAGCAATGGAAATATATCAAGATTTAGTTCCAATGTTTAACAGAAGAAAAGAAATAGTAGAAGTTGAAAAATGGTTGGATCATGTCAGTGCAAAACTTAACGGAAACCAAAGAGGCTTCACAATAAGTGGTGGAATTGCCGATTTCTCGGAACAAATAAAAGATTCAAAAGCATTTATCAAAAAAGCAGATACTGCATTAGAAAAAAGTAAATTGGCAGGAAAAGCTAAAGTTACAGTTGCGGAGTAATAAAGTCTAAAATATTTTTGGTTAATTATGTAAGATTTTGTTAACAAAATTTTACGTAATTTCTGAAATTCGAAATTAATATTGAATTGACATGCGTAATATGATATTCTGGAATTACAATATCGAAATAGCTAAATAGGTGAATTTTATTTGCTATAAAAATAAAAATAAGACATTTTGCATTAGCTAAGTAAAAAGGATTGGAAGTTAGAAAAAAAATATTCGATAATTAATTGTAGCATTTATTTAGCGGCAAATTGATTCGTGTCTGGCAATACGCAATTTGTCGCGGGGAAGCAAGTGATTGCTTCCCTTTTTATTTTTTAAAAATTAATGAACTCAAAGTATTTTTGTGATAAAACAAAATAAGTAAATTCAACTTTACTTTTTAATTTGTATTATTTGTTTAATAAAGGAGTTATGACTATGTCACAAAAACGAGTATGGCTGTTTAGAGAAGGTAATGCAACTATGCGTAATCTTCTTGGCGGAAAAGGTGCTAACCTTGCAGAAATGACAAATGCAGGTCTGCCGGTACCTCCGGGATTAACTATTACTACTGAAACTTGTATGGAATACATTGATAACGGTAATAAAATGCCCGATGGTTTAATGGATGATGTAAAAACTGCATTGACTGATGTTGAAAATCAAATAGGTAAAAAGTTTGGCGATGCCTCTAACCCTCTATTGCTTTCAGTAAGGTCTGGTGCAAGATTATCAATGCCGGGTATGATGGAAACTGTTTTGAATTTAGGTCTTAATGACGAAACAATTAAAGGAGTTTTGGAATTAACAGGTAATGACAGATTTGCATATGACAGTTATAGAAGATTTTTGACTATGTTCGGTTCTGTTGTTCTTGAAATAGATAGAGATAAATTTGAAAAAATTCTTGATGAAATAAAAGAAGAAGAAGGTGTAATTCTAGATACAGAAGTTTCTGTTGAAGGATTTAAAAAATCAATTGAGCTTTATAAAGAATTAATTAAAAAAGAAACAGGAAAAGAGTTTCCTCAAAACCCTATGGAACAGCTGCAAGCTGCAATTGAAGCAGTATTCGGGTCTTGGAATATCCCAAGAGCTATTGCTTATAGAAATCACTATAAAATTAATCATAGATATGGTACAGCCGTAAATGTTCAAACAATGGTATTTGGTAATATGGGTAACGATTCTGCAACCGGTGTATCATTTACAAGAAATCCGTCTACCGGGGAAAATAAATTTTATGGTGAATATTTAACAAATGCTCAAGGCGAAGATGTTGTTGCAGGAATTAGAACTCCAAAACCTATTCAGGAATTGGCAAATGAAATGCCTGCTCTTTATAATCAATATGTAGAAATTGCTCAAAAATTAGAACGTCATTACAAAGATATTCAAGATATGGAATTTACAATTGAAAAAGGTAAATTATACATACTTCAAACAAGAAACGGTAAAAGAACCGCACAAGCTGCTTTGAAAATTGCTATTGATCTTGAATCAGAAGGCATAATCAACAAAGAAAAAGCATTGATGTTAGTTGATCCGGCGCAATTATACCAGTTATTATTACCAAGTTTTGATGAAGAGTCTAAAAAAACCGGTATACTTCTTTCTACCGGATTAAATGCATCTCCCGGTGCTGCTGTTGGTAAAATCGTTTTTGATCCGACAGAAGCCGCTGAGCGTGGTCAAGCAGGTGAAAAAGTTATTCTTGTAAGAGTTGAAACCTGTCCTGATGATATTCACGGAATGATTTCAGCTCAAGGCGTATTAACAGCAAGGGGTGGAAATACAAGTCATGCTGCTGTTGTTGCCCGTGGAATGGGTAAACCTTGTGTTGCAGGATGTGAAACTTTAAAAGTTGATTTAGAAAGAGAAATATTAACAACTCCTGATGGAAAACAATTTAAAAAAGATGAAATAATTTCTATAGATGGTTCTACCGGAGAAGTTTTTGCAGGAGCAATTACTACGGTTGAACCAAAGATGGGAGCTGATTTTGACAAATTACTTTCATGGGCGGATGATGTTAAAAAACTTCTTGTAAGAGCAAATGCCGATACTCCTGCTGATGTTGAAAAAGCTGTTGAGCTTGGTGCTAAGGGTGTTGGTTTATGTCGTACAGAGCATATGTTTATGGATCCTGAAAGATTGCCGGTTGTTCAAGAAATGATTATTTCAGGAACAAAAGAGGCAAGAAAAGAAGCTTTAGCCAAACTTCTTCCTATGCAATATCAGGATTTTAAAGATATGTTCAAAGCCTTAAAAGGACTTCCGATGACCATTCGTCTTTTAGATCCTCCTTTGCACGAATTTTTACCTAATAAAGAAGAATTAATCGAAAAAGTAGCAACAGGGAAAGCAAAAGGCGAAGATGTATCAGAAGATGCTAAAATGCTTGAAATTGTTGAAGAATTGTCTGAAGTCAATCCGATGATGGGTTTAAGAGGTTGCAGATTAGGTTTGACATATCCTGAAATCAATGAAATGCAAGTAAGAGCTATTTTTGAAGCTGCTTGTGATCTTAAGAAAGAAGGATTTGAAGTAAAACCTGAGGTTATGATTCCTCTTATCGGTCATGTTAATGAGTTAAAAGCTGCAAGAGATGTACTTGAAGAAGTTGCTCAAAAAGTAATGGAAGAAAAATGTGTACAGGTTGATTACCAATTTGGTACAATGATTGAGATTCCAAGAGCAGCTTTAACAGCTGATAAAGTGGCTGAATATGCTGAATTCTTCAGTTTTGGAACAAATGATTTAACCCAGATGACATTTGGATATAGTCGGGATGATGCTGAAGGTAAGTTCTTAAATAACTATGTTGAGCAAAAAATCTTGCCTGCAAACCCATTTCAAACTCTTGATCAAGAAGGTGTTGGTCAATTAATGGAAATTGCTTTGGAAAAAGGTTTGAAGGTAAGACCTAATTTGAAACGTGGAATTTGTGGCGAACATGGCGGAGATCCTGAGTCAGTTAAATTCTGTCACAAAATCGGATTAAACTATGTAAGCTGCTCTCCATTCAGGGTTCCGGTTGCAAGATTAGCAGCAGCTCAAGCTGTTATAGAAGAAAAAGAATAATTTAAATTTATTTATATTTAAAAGAACCTTTTGTTAGAATAAAAGGTTCTTTTTTAATGCTTAAATTTATTAAACAAATGTGCTAAAATTTTGTTATCAATATTTAAAATAAGGATAATTTTATGAATTTATTTTGGGATGTAATTGTCGTTGGTGGTGGGGCATCCGGGGTTGCCGCAGCAGTCAGTGCATCTGAAAAAAATTGCAAAACTTTATTAATTGAACAAAATTCATTTCTTGGAGGAAGTGCAACGGCATCTTTGGTTACTCCTATGATGAAAAACGGCTTTGAAACACCCCAAAGTTCTTTAACTCAGGGGTTATATAAAGAAATTTTGAATAAATTGTACCAAACAGGCGATTCTGCAATTCATGAAAACGGCAATATCGGTTGGTTTAATCCGGAGATTATGAAATGTGCTCTTGATGATATGTGTATAGATTCAGGGGTTAGTATTTTATTTAACACTTTTGTTTCCGACGTAAAAGTTAAAAATGATAAAATCGTTTCGTTAAAATGTATTAACAAATCAGGTGAAATATTTTTAAAAGCCAAATATTTTATTGATGCAACCGGTGATGCTGATATTGCAAATTTGGCAAAAATTCCTTGTGAAATTAAAGATGTGCAAGCATTAAGCTTAAGATTGAATATCTCAAATCTTGATATGGATAAATTTACAAACTGGATGAGGAAAATTGATTCTAATCCTGATACTACTTCAATTTGTACTACTGATAACGGTCAATTACTTGTTACAACAGCATATACATCAGAAAATAAAGATTGGAAATTGAAGCCTTATTTTGAAAAAGGAATAAAAGAAGGTATTATCACAGAAGAAGATGCGGAGTATTTTCAAATATTTTCTATCCCCGGACAACCCGGGACAATGTCCTTTAATTGTCCACGAATTGCTATGAAAAATATAAACCCTCTAAATGTCGAAGATACCTCAAAAGCATTAGTTTTAGGAAGACAACAAATTCGGAGAATGGCAAATTTCTGTAAAAAATATTTTATCGGATTTGAGGATGCTTTTATTTCTCAAATCGCTCCACAACTTGGTGTTCGCTCATCAAGAAGAATTGAAGGGAAATATAAATTAACAGAAGATGATATTTTAAGCTGTAAAAAATTCGATTCTGCTATTGCAAAGTCAAATTATCCGATAGACATACATTCAAAAGATTCTAAAAAAAATGAATTGAATTTTATAGATAAAAGAGATTATTACGAAATTCCTCTCGAGACAATGTTAAATAATAAGATAGCCAACCTTATTGTTGTCGGTAAGGCAATTTCATCAACTTTTAAAGCTCAAGCATCGTTAAGAATTCAGCCAAACTGTTGGGCAACAGGTGAGGCTGCCGGACGTTATGTGGCAGATGAATTAATTAGGCATATGTTTTAAAATATCATTAAAAATTTAATAAAGAATC
>JAQUYY010000053.1 GCA_028691575.1 Candidatus Gastranaerophilales bacterium | reverse complement strand
GCAGAAGCTGATACCATTATGGGTATTATCGGTGTTAAAGTATGGGTTTTCAAAGGCGAAGTACTTCCCGGAGAAAAAGCAGACTCAAATGTAAAAGCAAAAACAGCAGCGGGTGCAGAAGGAGCTAGAGCCGGTCGCAGAAGACCTGCAAGAGCACCAAGAGGACCAAAAAGAGAACAACAAAAATAGTTAATACTGAAAAAATTATCCCAAAATCGGGTATAGGAGCTAATTAAAAATGTTAATGCCTAAAAAAACAAAATATCGCAAGAAAATGAAAGGACGAATGAAAGGTACTGAAACAAGAGGTACTGTTCTTCAAAATGGCGAATTCGGGCTACAAGGGCTAGATCCTGCCTGGATAAATAGTCGTCAAATTGAAGCTGCCAGACGAGCAATGACACGTCATATTAAAAGAGGTGGGCAGGTTTGGATTAAAATTTTCCCGGATAAGCCGATTACTGCCAAACCGGCAGAAACTCGTATGGGTAAAGGTAAAGGTAGTCCGGAATATTGGGTAGCGGTAGTTAAACCGGGAAGAATTTTATTTGAGCTTACAGGTGTAACAAAAGACGTTGCTGTGCAAGCACTTGAATTAGCAGCTCAAAAACTTCCCATCAAAACCAGAATAGTAGAAAAATAAACGGTGGTGAAGAAAGTGAAATTAGCAGAAATACGTGAGCGTACAATTGAAGAATTGCAAGAAGAAATAGTAAGTTTAAGAAAAAAACTATTTGATTTAAGGCTTGCAAAATCTATGCATAAATTAGAAGATACAGCCGATATCGCTAAAACAAAAAAAGAAATCGCTAAGATAAAAACTGTTATAAAAGAAAAAGAGGTAAAATAGTCGTGCCTAGAAAAGAAAAAACAGGTTTGGTAGTAAGCAATAAAATGGACAAAACAGTTGTTGTTAAAGTGTCCGAGTTTTCACCTCATCCTAAGTATAAGAAAATCATTGAGACTACAAAAAATTATAAGGCTCATGATGAAAATAACGCTTGTGGAGAAGGGGATACAGTACTTATTGTTGAAACAAAACCGATTAGTAAAGACAAAACTTGGTATGTTGCACAAGTAGTACAAAAAGCAACTTAAGGTATGTAAAAGGGACAAAAAACCATGATACAGCAAGAATCCAGATTAAATGTAGCAGATAATACAGGCGCTAAAGAGCTTTTATGTATAAGAGTTCTTGGCAGTTCAAATAAAAAATATGCGGGTATTGGCGATGTAATTGTTGCAACAGTTAAAGATGCAAGCCCAAATATGCCTGTTAAAAAATCTGACATCGTAAAGGCAGTAATTGTTCGTACTAAACATAGTCTAAAAAGACAAGACGGTACTACAATTCGATTTGATGAAAATGCTGCCGTAATTATTAACAAAGACGGTAATCCAGTAGGAACACGTGTTTTTGGACCTGTAGCTAGAGAGTTAAGGGAAAAAAATTATATGAAAATAATTTCTCTTGCTCCAGAGGTAATTTAGGAGAAAAACCAAAATGGCTCAAGAAAATAAAAGTAAATTACACATAAAAACAGGTGATAGAGTAATGGTTATTTCCGGTAAGGACAAAGGAAAAATCGGAAACGTAAAAATTGCTATGCCTAAAGAAGGCAAAGTAGTTGTTGAAGGTGCCAATATGATAACAAAAGCTGTAAGATCTAATCCTATGGCTGGTATTCAAGGCGGTTTAATTAAATTTGAAGCTGCAATGAATTCATCAAAAGTTATGCTCTATTGTCCTAAGTGTGAAAAACCGACAAGGATCAGGCAAGAAGTGTTAGAAGAAGGTAAAAAAACACGTGTCTGTAAAAAATGTGGTGAACAATTAGACGTTTAAGGAAGTTAAAACAATGGCAGTAACGAAATCTTTAAAAAAGAAATATCAAGAGGATGTAATCCCTGCTTTAACTCAACAATTCGATTATAAAACCGTATATCAAGTTCCTAAAATTGAAAAAGTTGTGTTAAACATGGGAGTCGGCGAAGCAGTACAAAATTCCAAAATTCTTGATTCCGCTCTTGAAGAGTTAACAAAAATTGCTTGTCAAAAAGCAGTTGCTACAAGAGCAAAAAAATCTATCGCTACTTATAAACTAAGAGAAGGTATGCCAATAGGCTGCATGGTTACTTTAAGGGGTGAGAGAATGTATAGTTTCCTTCAGAAATTTATCAATGTAGTAATTCCTCGAATCAGAGATTTTAGGGGAGTTAGTGATAAAAGTTTTGATGGAAGAGGAAATTATTCAATCGGTATAAAAGAACAAATTTTATTTCCGGAAATTAATTATGATGATGTTGATATAGTAAAAGGTATGAACGTCTCAATAGTAACGAGTGCTAATACCGACGAAGAAGCTAAAGCTTTGTTGACGGAATTAGGTATGCCGTTTAAAAAAAGAAAACAACAATAAATTAAGGAGATATAACCTTGGCTAAAAAAGCAATGATGGTAAAAGAAGAAAAAAGAGCAGAACTTGCTGCCAAAGGCAAATACCCTAAGGTAAGATTGCATAATCGTTGCAGTATTTGCGGAAGACCAAAAGGATTTCATAGAGATTTCGGTCTTTGCAGAATACACCTTAGAGAAATGGCAAGTAAAGGTCTATTACCGGGTGTAACCAAGTCCAGTTGGTAACTTGTAACACGGAAATGACAGTAACTTCAGGATTACAGTCTGTTCTAAAAAAATAGACGAAAATTGAGAAGAAATTACTATACTGCTTGAGTAATTTAAGTAAGTAGTTAAAATAAAGGATAAAAAATGAACACAGATCCAATAGCAGATATGCTAACACGTATTAGAAATGCTAATATAGTTAATCATTCTAATGTAGAGATGCCCAATTCTAAATTAAAACTCGAATTAGCCAAGCTTTTAAAAGCTGAAGGCTATATAAATGAGTATGAAGTTAAAGAAAACGGCAATTTCAAAACTTTAAAAATTGATTTAAAGTATGCTGAAAACGGTACTGCCGTAATTAGCAATTTACGTCGTATAAGCAAACCTGGACTTAGAATATATAAAAAAGCAAATGAGTTGCCTAAAGTATATGACGGGTTAGGAATTGCGATAGTAAGTACAAGTAAAGGACTTCTAACTGATAGAAAAGCCAGAAAAGAAAAAATTGGCGGCGAAGTTCTTTGTTATGTTTGGTAAATAAGTAAAGTAATTGGAGACAGTACAAATGTCTAGGATTGGTAAATTACCTGTTGTAATTCCGGATGGCGTAGAAGTCAAAATTGACGGAAACAAAATTATCGCAAAAGGACCGTTAGGTAACCAAGAAGTGATAATCCGTGAGGAACTTACAGTTAAACAGGAAGATAATACAATTATCATTGAAAGAAAAAATGACGAACGTGAAACAAGAGCGTTGCACGGGTTAAGTCGTACGTTAGTTAGCAATCTTGTTAACGGTGTAAAAACAGGTTTTGTAAAAAATCTTGAAATACAAGGTGTTGGATACAGAGCTAATACTGAAGGTGGAGTATTAAACCTTCAATTAGGTTATAGTCATCCGGTTAAAGTAGATCCTCCGGAAGGTATTGAAATAACTGTAGAAGGAAACACAAAAATTACGGTAAAAGGTCCTAATAAACAGACTGTTGGTGATGTTGCCGCTGAAATCAGAGGCAAAAGACCACCTGAAGTTTATAAAGGTAAAGGCATCAGATATGCAGGCGAGTATGTCAGAAGAAAAGCCGGTAAAACAGGTAAAAAGTAATTTTTGAAAGTAGCCAGTAGTTTAGTTAAGTGAACGAAGGGATTTTGTCCTTTTGGTGAAAAATAAAGGTAGTAAAAATGATTAAACAAAAAAACAGAAAATTAAATAGAATTAAAAAACACAAACGTGTAAGGATTAAAATGGCAGGTACTGCTGAAAGACCCAGATTAGCCGTATTTAGAAGCAATAAACATATTTATGCTCAAATTATTGACGATAATAAAGGTTTAACTTTAGCATCTGCAGGTTCTGTCGAAAAATCTTTTAAAGAAAAATTTGCAGATGGTGCGGATATTGAAGCTGCAAAAGAAGTTGGAACTTTAGTTGCTCAAAGAGCAAAAGCTGCAGGAATTGAATCCATCGTATTTGATAGAGGCGGTTTCGTTTATCATGGAAGAATTGCCGCATTAGCTGATGCAGCAAGAGAAGCAGGTTTGCAATTCTAAAAACTATATTTCTTTAAAATAATTAAAAAGACAAGGGAAACGCCTTGTCTTTTTATATAAAAACTTTTTTATATAATGTTAAAAAAAGTAAAGATGTATCTTAAATTATAGCAATTTTTTTTTATTTTTAGTTTATTATAAGTGAGTACTTTGCATAAAGGGGTATATATGAATATTCAATCAAATAATACTATAATAGGGGCATCAGCTGCAACAGGTGTTGGTGCAGGTGTTGGTGCAGGTGCATATAAATTTGCGTATGGTCCGGGAGAAAAAGTTGGAAAAGCTACTCTTGAAATGACAAAGGATGAATTTGTGCAAAAACGTGCAGATGATGTAGCAGAAAGATTGAAAAACAGTAAATTTAACCTTCCTGAAAATCTTGTAGATAAAGCTAAAAAGCAGGCAGATGAAGTATATGACGAAGTCATTAAAATGACAAAAGACGGATTAGAAGTTTGTAAAAAGACAAAAATTAAGTACGTTGCATTAGGTGCTGTGGCTGGTTTGGCAATTTATACCGGTGCAAAACATGTAATTGATAAAGTTAATGCAGAAAAAAATTAGTATTTAAAATTGATTAAAAATTTCTATTTAAATAGAGCCGAGTAAATTTGGCTCTATTATTATTTAGTTTGCTAAAAATTAATAATAATAATACCTGATTGCTAATAACTGTAATTAAGGATATAATCAAAAATATAATTATTAAAATAAAAGCAGTCAAATAAGTTCAGCATGACAAAAAATGGGAGATAAAATATGAATTTTATAACAAAAATGCAGCAATCTGAAAAGCGAAATCGAGCTGAGGCTAATAAAAACATTTGTGGCGGCGTGTACGGCAAAAATGTTTTTGTGCTGTTAATAGCGAGATTTCAAGAAAGCGAAAAGCATTTACTTTAGCAGAAACCCTAATTGTCATTGCAATAATCGGAATTATTGCTTCAATAGTAACGCCGATGTTATTTGGCACGACAAGTGATGCCGAGCTAAAAGCAGCGTGGAAAAAACAATATTCAGACCTTACTCAAGCAACAATGATGATTGTAGCAGATAATGGCGGAAGTTTAGCCGGTGCTTATACGGGAAATTTGACAGGAAGTGAAGATTTAAAAAACGCATACATATCAAAATTAAATATTATAAAAGATTGTTCGGGAACTTCTAGTTATGGCGGAACTGGAACCGGAGCAAGTGCTGAAGGTTGCTGGCATAGTGAAGCAAGTATTTGGTATAAGTTAAATGGCACAACACTGGGAAGTTGTACTCATCCGGGCTTAATATTAAACAACGGCAGTTTGATGAGATTGGCAGTTGAAAATTCAAATTGTAGCATGGTTGCAGGGGATTTTACGAAATGTGGATATATAGAAATAGACGTAAACGGATTTAAAAAACCAAATACATATGGAAAAGATATATTTACAACAGAATTAACCTCAAATTCACTGATACCTACTGGCGCAAGAAGATATTTTGATCCTACCACAACCTGCATAGAAGGCTCAACAGCAACTGATAATACCGGTTATGGCTGTTCAGCAAAGTTTCTATATGAGTAGAACTAATAATAATTTTATTCATTTTGTTTTTTTGTACATTAAAGCTATGGTTTAGATATTACCTAAAAAAATATCTTTCTATAAAAGTTCGGAAAGTTGTTTGTATCTGGTAGGTAAAAAATCAATCATGTTTTCAAAATGTGCATCCATTACTTTAGGTACCATTTGTTCAAAATAACTTACAGTGAGAAGATAAGCAGGATCCTCACCTTTTTTTATTGATTGGCGTAAGGATTTTACCATGTCTGTAGGTCTTTGATTCTTCTTTGTCGAAGAATCTAAATGTTTTTTGAATATTTTACTCATTTCTTTATCATATTCATATTCATTGGGATCAGATGGTTTAAGAATTTCAGTAAGAGAGCTGACATTCATATTATCTACAAGTTGTTTTATTTCATTTTCTCCGTCATCGTAATGTTTTATAAGAAGTTCATTCATTGATTCTAAGAGCATATTATTTACTTTTCTTTCCCTAGAATTTTCATTATTTTTAGTGACAATTTTTTTGATTATTCCAAAATTTTTGCAACCATTGAGGCAATTTTCTTCAATATCCGCTAATACTTCTGTATTGTTTTTAATATTAGCAGTTGAAACTTTTTTTAAGTATCCATTTAATTCGTTAGAATTGAAGTAGCTTTTGCAGCATTGATCATAAAGTTGATAGGTTAATAATTTTTTATTGTTTTTTAGCGCTTTTGATACTATTTCAAATTTTTCTACTGTATCCAATTCTTCCGTATTAGCAATGCCTTTTTTTGATTTCAGCCATTCATCAATTGGATTTATTGATTCTTTATCTTTATTAAAAATTAAAATCGTATCAATTGCATTCATTTCCCCTTTTTCTATTTGATCAATGATTGTATAAGTAAAATTAGCAATTTGATTTCTTACGGGATCCAGATGCTCATTAACAGAACCTAAAAGAAAAAGATTGTTGACATTTCTCGTGCCTGAAGCAGCCGAATTTGAATTTATTGCTTCAAGCATAGTATTAAAGTGCTCATTATTATTAAGTTCGGATATTAATCTTAAAATTTGGCGGTCTTTTGGTGTTAATTTTAAATTTGTTATGGCTTCTGTTGCATTTCGAGAAATATCATTCGGATTGCCACCTAATGCAGTTATTGCATCTTTTATTTCGGGTTTAATTGTATTTTTAGCAGCGCCAAAACTTAAATAATCTTTTTGAGGTGTTCTTTCTAATTTTGATAAAAAAGGTTGTTTAGGTTGAATACTTGGATTTGAATTATTAGATAAATTGTTGTTTTTGTTTACTGATAATAGATTATTAATCATGAGAGTGTTCCTTTTTGGAAAATAAATACTTTTAACTTTCTCTATTTATAAAAAAGGAGCAAAATTTTTTTTGCATGTTTGTAAAAAATCGGATTAATATTTCTTAAAGAAAGGATGTTATAGTAAAAAAGAAGCTCTCTTAGAATAAGAAAGCTTCTTCAAATTTTGGGTTGTTAGAACTATTTGCCAACAACTTCTTTGAATTTTTTACCAGCTGAGAAAGCAGGAACTGTTTTAGCAGGGATTTTAATCTCTTTACCTGTTTGTGGGTTTCTGCCGGTTCTAGCAGCACGTTTGCGAGCTTCAAAAGTACCAAAGCCAACTAATGTTACTTTTTTACCTTTAGCAACTGTTTTTTCAATCACATCAAGTGTAATTGTTAAAATTTCAGCAGCTTGCTTTTGTGAAACTTTTGCTTTTTTTGAAATTTCTTTTACTAATTCTTCTTTGTTCATGGGGAACCTCCTTTTCTTATCATCTTCAATTATACTCATTTTGTGGTTTTTGGCAAGACTTTTTGGAAAATATCCTTAAGAAATACGATTTTTCTAGCTTTAAAACCCATTTTTTCAATTAAAGGTAGGGTTTTTGTGC
The DNA here is from genome assembly GCA_028691575.1 of Candidatus Gastranaerophilales bacterium. Classification (GTDB taxonomy): domain Bacteria; phylum Cyanobacteriota; class Vampirovibrionia; order Gastranaerophilales; family JAQUYY01; genus JAQUYY01. The sequence goes on along the minus strand of JAQUYY010000053.1, from coordinate 2,148 downwards.
GAAAAACCCCTATAACCCTTGACAAAAAAGGCTCTATATGTAGCGTTGACGCATTTACCTTTTCGGTAATAGAAATATAGCCGGCATGGATAATATTCAATCGAATTGCTCAAAACCTTGTTAAGTCTTATTAGCAAGGTTTTTGATTGTCGAATATTTTTTGAGTAACTATATTTTTTTACAAATTGTTTTGTTCTTGTCAATATTTACTCACACTATATATAGTTTTTAGTCTTTTTGAGCAGTTAAAAATTTTTAATATTTTTGATTGATTTAAAAAACTTAATATTTATGTTAATAAGTCTTGGTTTTTTATAAATTGCTCAAAGAGTCTTAATATTTAAGACAGCTCTTCTAAAAGAGTGTCATCCATTTCAAAATTTGCAAAAACGTTTTGAACATCTTCATGGTTTTCAAGGCTATCAAGAAGTCTTAATAAAAATTTAGCGGTAGATTCATCAGTCACTTCAATTGTATTTTCGGGAGTTCTTGTCCTTTGCGCTTCTTTTATATTTATCCCTGATTTTTCAATTTTTTCAGCAACTTGTTGCAAAGTTTCAGGAGTTGTTACGATTTTATAATCATCATCTTCTTCTGTGAAATCTTCTGCACCTGCATTTATTGCAATATCAAATATTTTTTCTTGCCCCAGGTCTGTTTTTTTAACGGAAATAATGCCTTCTTCCTTGAACATCCAACCTACACAGCCTGTTTCGCCAAGGTTGCCGTTATTTTTTGTAAAATAACTTCTGATATCACCTGCTGTTCTGTTTCTATTATCAGTCATGGCTTCTATAAAAACGGCAACACCACCAGGTCCGTAGCCTTCATAGGTTATTTCTTCTAGATTTTCACTGCCGCCGGAGCCGGAGGCTTTTTCTAATGCTCTTTTTATATTATCATTTGGCAGTCCTTCAGTTTTTGCTTTATCAATAGCCGTTCTTAGTCTGAAATTTGAAGCAGGATCAATTCCTCCTACTTTTGCTGATATTGTTATTTCTCTTGAGAATTTTGCAAATGCTGCGCCTTTTTGGGCATCAACTTTTGCCTTTTTATGTTTAATATTTGCCCATTTTGAATGTCCTGACATTTTTCCTCCTGTTGTTTTGATTTTTCTAATATAATTATATATAATAACTGATAAATGGAGAATAAACATGAATGAATCTTTAAAAATAGCTTTTGAATTTTATGAACAAGAACAATATAACAGAGCTATCGAAAATTTTAATAAAGTAATTGAGGAAATAGGTGAAGATGCTGTTATATATAATAATATTGGCATGTGCTATTACAATTTGGGCAAATATGATAAAGCTCTTGAAATTTATGAAAAAGCTCATTCTTTGAATCCTAAAATGCAGGAAATATATATGAATATAGCCGATGTGTTTCTTGCAGAAGGTCAATTGTTTAAGTCTTTAGAAGTTTTAAGTACTGCTATTTCCATAAATCCGGATAATACGGCTCCTCGGTATCATTATGCACGAGTTTTGATGCAGGATTTAAGGTATGAAGATGCAATTAACGAGTTGGAAACTATAATCAGACTTGACGATACAAATGCTGATGTACACTATGATTTGGCTAAAATTTATTACGATACGGGCAATTATAACAATGCAATTGTTGAGTATAAAAAGGTTTTGGAATACACTCCTAAAAGTGTGGATATGAAATATCATTTGGCATTGGCTTATGAAGCAAATGAGCAATTTAACCTTGCAGAAAAAGAATTGAAGCAAATCTTAGAGCTTAATAAAGCATATTATCTTGCATATAAAAAACTTGGCGTTGTTTATATGGCTATGCAAAATTTTGAAAAGGCAATAGAAATCTTTGAGCAGTATAAAAAATTTGATTTAGGAGAGGAAGAGAAAAAGGAAATAGAGAAGTTAGTTGAGCGACTAAAGAGTGTACATTCTTAAATTTTATATTCTCATGACGCTCCTTTTATTGTAAAATCAGAAGAATAGTGCAATTTTGAAGATTAAAATTATGAATTTACAAACAAGTTTATTTGATGATATTAAACAAAAAATAGAAAATTTGAGAGAAAGAATCAACCATCATAATTATCAATATTATGTGCTTGATAATCCTGAAATTACTGATGCTCAGTATGATGAGCTTTTTAGGGAATTACAG
>JAQUYY010000052.1 GCA_028691575.1 Candidatus Gastranaerophilales bacterium | reverse complement strand
TATTGCCTGATAATAGCTTAGCAACTGCTGCGCCCATCAATCCAATTGAAGTATGAACAACAAGGCTGGAAGACTCTCTTCTCAAGGTTTCAATACCTGATTCGGGATTTCTTGTTGTATCGATTGCAGTTCTCGGTAAAACCATAAAACCCAAATCAACAGCATTTGCACCCCAGAATTTATCAACATCTACTGTTCTTAGAGCACTTGTTAATGCCGGATTTGCAAGCATTCCCAATGATTCAAAAGAAGTCTTGTCTCGATGTATTCGATTATTAGTTCCTAGTCCCAAGTTCATAATAATATTTTTTCTGCCTAAATCAATTATTTATTTTATCAAACATACACAATAATTAAAACTGCTCAAGCGTATAATTGCTATATTTTCGAGATTTTTATACATTTATTTACACTTGTTTTCTTAAAAAAATACTCCCGTCATTATTAAAAAACAGAGTATTTTAAATTTATTTTACGTTAAATTCTTTAAAAAGATCTTTTGCCGGTGTTTTGCCTGTCATAGAAGTTTTTGAAGTTTCAACGATATTTTCCTGACTGTTCATAGCTAATCTTTCTTTTCTTTTTTCATCACTTGCTTTTGTCATTCGATCTAAAATTGGAGGAAGAACTAAGCCTAGAGCCACCATTGACCAAGCCATTGAAGTTAAATGAGAGCCGTTAATTTTACTTAAACGATCTTTGGCACTATCTCCAAGTTTTTCAATAACTTCTTTTGTTTGCATTTTTCCTTTTTTAGTTATAAATTCTTCAACTTTAACGCCGGCTTTTTTAGCTTCTTCATAAATAACTTCGTTATGAGTTTTTAAAGTATTGTTTGGATTTATCAAATTATCATTTTTGCCGAATGTTTTTGCAAAAAATGTAGAAATAGGTCCACCAAGGAAATATAAGCTTGCAAAACTACCATAATCACGAACGCAGGTTTCTTTTAATTCTTCTTTATCTTCTGCTGCGATCATTCTGCTTGCAAAAGTTGCTGTTGCAATCACTCTGCATTGATCTAAAGTAGGCAATGGTTTTTTAAATTCAAGAAGTTTTTTCATATTCTTCAAATTTTTTGTACCGATAGAAACTGCTGCAATAGCGGTCATTCCTGCTACTGCAAAAACTTTTCCTATTTTTAGCTTACTTTTTTCTTTATCAGTCATTTTATATTCAAAATTTTCTTGAGCAAATTCTCTATGAATCGGCGCACCTTCTTTTCCGGCTCTTTTTTTGGTTAATTTTCTGTTTAATCCCTGAATTGATGTTGCAACAATTAAAACAGTAGCTAAACCTAATGCCGATTTTTTAGTAACAAGATTTTTAAGCTTATCTGCAACTACATCAACATTATCAACACTAACTTTTTTGCTTGTATAAACTTTCGCCATTGAGAAAGTGTCCCTTACAAAATCATCTAAAGAAGTAGATACTTTTTTAACAACTTCTTTACCGTTATCAAAGTGCTTAACTTCTAAAGTTAAATCTTCGCAATCACCTGCAAGAGCTGTTCCTATTTTTGCAGCTAATTTTGAACTGCTTTCTTTTGAAATAGTAGGAGAATCAGTAACAATGATTGTTTCTTTAAATGTTTTTACTATATCTTTAGCATCTTCAGGAGAAATTTTATTTTTAGCACCTCTAACATTTCCGATAATTTCTTCTAAATAACCTTTTAAATTACCGTCTTTTTTCTTGAAAGCAGTTGTTAAAGTATCTACTGTATCTCTGTTTGCCCATATTTTTTCAGCGTTAATATCATAATCTTTATTAATAGTTCCTTTTAAAAGGTGTGCGGCGCCAAGAGCCATAAGCCCGCCGGAAAAACAATTGACAAATAAGCCGGAAAACTCACGGATACAAGTTTCAACACCTGCAAATATGTTTCTGTTTTTTGTATCATAAACAGTTCTTGGGACATTAGTTGCTGCAGTATCAATAACGCCGACTCCCCACATTTTTTCAACATCAAGAAATCTTAATCCTGTAGTTAATGCAGGATTTGCCAATAATGACATTGATGCAAAACTTGTGTTATCTTGCCTTTGTCTGGTTGTTGATTTTGTCTCAAATTTATTAATTGCACCTAACTTCATTTTTTACCTTTTTTTGAACTAATCTGCCACGACTCACTCATCTTCCACAATTAAACTACTATAGCAGGTTTATGTTTTTATTAAAACTGTTCATAAAAAAAGTTGCCATGATGTCAAAAATCACGAAAAAAGGTTTGTTGAGACTTTAGTGTTTTTTAAAATAAAAATACAGCATGTTTAAAATTTAAAATATAGTTTTTTATGATTTTTTATATAAATTTAGAATTTTTTAAATAAAAAGTGTCAATTTTTTAAAATTTCCACTTTTGAAATTCGTCTTAACATTTCTTAATATCTTGACATGGTTTTAAATTTCTAAATTAATAAAAATCTGTTATAATAGTTTAAATATAAATTATTTAAATCTAGTTAATAATATTTCAAAGAGGAGAAAAATGATGCAAGCTGTTATTGAAAAATTCGTATGCACAGTATGCGGATATATTCATGAAGGAGCAGAACCACCGATTAAATGTCCTCAATGTTCGGTTACTGCTAAAAAATTCAAAAAAATAGAACCGGCAAAAATGTTCACTTGGGCAGATGAACATGCAATCGGTATTGCAAAAGATGCAGATCCTGAAATTCTTGAAGGATTAAGAGCAAATTTTGTCGGAGAATGCACAGAAGTCGGTATGTATCTTGCAATGAGCAGACAAGCCGATAGAGAAGGTTACCCTGAAATTGCCGAAACATATAAGCGAATTGCTTTTGAAGAAGCGGATCATGCCGCAAAATTTGCAGAACTTTTAGGTGAAGTAGTAGATACCAGCACTAAAAAAAATCTTCAAGCTAGAGTTGAAGCCGAATACGGAGCTTGTCAGGGCAAAAAAGATATTGCTACAAAAGCAAAACAATTAAATTACGATGCGATTCATGATACAGTTCATGAAATGTGCAAAGACGAAGCTCGTCATGGACAAGCCTTCAAAGGATTATTAAACAGATATTTTGAATAATAATTTTTATAGTAATTAAAGGAATCTTATTGCTACAATATACAATCGGATTCCTTTTTAAAATTTTAGAAAACCACTTGACGTGATAATTTTAGCATCGTATATTACATATATAATAAACGTTAAGAGCGTTTAGCTCAGTTGCCCGGTGAATGTTTTACAAAGTAAAACTTCACAAAGTTAGAAAAATATAAGCTCTACCAACTGAGAAAAACAAAACTAAATATTGTATAAGGGCGTTTAGCTCAGTTGGTAGAGCGCTTCGTTTACACCGAAGATGTCGGGAGTTCGAGTCTCTCAACGCCCACCATAAAGCCTCGAAACAAGCTTATAGCAAGCGTTTCGGGGTTTTATTTTGTCAGAATCATTGCACTGCGTGGGCTTTGCGGGCTGAGTGATTTTTAGGACGTTTTAGAGACAAGTCTTTAGGCTATTTTTACTGACACATTTTCTCGAAAATCTCTTTTTGATTTTTTCGTGACGCCCTGCCTGAAAATGACAAAAAATAAAGTGCTTTTAAAGCACTTAGATAAGTAAATTTATGCATGATTTAATACCCAATACATAACAATTTTTCTTGTTCTTGCCAATCTAAGGTTTTTAGTTTGTAGAGCTTCTGCAAGCTTAAATCAGGCGGTTGGGTTCCAATCAAAATACTTCCTACAATTTTAGGGGATAAAATATTCAGCCTTACGGTTTTTTTGATATGGTCCAAGCAGAAATTGAATTCCAAATTTGCAATATCTTTTATATTCTCAATTTTTCCTGTTTTTAACATTTTATTCCAGCGGTAACTTTTGGCAATAGCGTTAATTAAAATCGGGTCAATATTTCTGTTATTATTTCTGCCATTAACAATTAAAACGCTTCCTCGCCTTGGGGTTCTCGATATTTTAATATCCTTTTGTATCAAAATCGTTGGCTCAGAATCATTGGAGGCCTCTTTTAAAGATTCTTCAGGAGAGAATAAACTTTCTAAAAACCGCTTAATCCCTTCTTCACAAAGAAATATCTGCACGTTAGTTATATTTAAATTTACTTTTGATAAAACACAGCGGATTTGAGCATTAGATAGTTTAATTACTTTTATTTTTTCAAATAATTCCTTTTGTTCAAGGATGCCTATGTTTTCGCATTATTTTTGAATATTTTCTGTTTTTTGCAAGAAGTCTGTAATTTCGTTAATAACAAGATTTTCTATCTCACCTGATGGAATTTTATCCACCGAACCTGTGTTATCTTTTTTGCTCTGAATCAATGCTTGGCTTATGTAATAACGGTAGTGTTTTTCCCCACTATTACTATGCGATGGTGTCATTCGATTGCCTTTATCATCAAAAAGCTTGCTCGCAAGCAGTGACGGTGATTTTGCATTTACGCAATTTTTATTGTTATTTCTATTTTTTTAATTAACAGCTGAACTTGCTCAAAAAGTTCTTTAGTAATGATAGCTTTGTGCTCACCCTCGTAATAATTACCTTTATGGTGAACTAAACCAATGTATATCTTGTTTGAAAGTATTTTATATAGATTACCTTTGCTGAAATTCTTGCCGGTTCTGCTTTTGATATTATTTTCATTAAGATATTTTTGAAGATTAAGTACTCCCTGAAATTCCAGATATTTTTCAAAAATTGTCTGTACTGTCTGAATTTGAGAACTGTCTGGTACTAGTTTCTTATTTTCCAGCTTATAACCAATGGAAACTCTTCCACCCATCCACATTCCTTTTTTCTTGGAGGCTGCGATTTTATCTCGGATTCTCTCACCTGTTACCTCACGTTCAAATTGGGCAAATGATAGAAGAATGTTGAGGGTTAGTCGCCCCATACTTGTTGTCGTGTTAAATTGCTGGGTTATCGAAACAAATGATGCGCAATGCTTATCAAACAACTCAACAATCTTTGAAAAATCCATTAATGAGCGGGTTAGCCTGTCAACTTTGTAGACAACTACAATATCAACTTCATCTGCTTCAATATCTTTAAATAATTCTTTAACAGCAGGTCTTTCAAGTGTACCACCGGAAAATCCTCCGTCATTATATTGTTTTTCAACTATTGTCCAACCTTCGTGCTGTTGGGATTTTATATAATTTTCGCAAGATTCTCGCTGAGCATCGAGCGAATTAAAATCCTGTTCTAGTCCTTCTTCGCAGGATTTTCTTGTATAAATTGCACATCTTATGACTTTCTTATTATTCATTATTTAATTTCCTCCTGTGGAGTTTTTTACAAAAACTCTTACGTCGGCATCGTTCAGTTGCGAGGAAAGCTTCTCGGTTTCCTCTTCACCTCGGCTTACGCAGTCCAAAGAAAACTTTTCCATTCCACCTTGTACCGGTTATTTCGTTTGCTATTGCTGATAAGCTTTTGTATTTTTTGCCTTTGTACTCAAATCCTTTTTCAAGAGCTGCAACTTCGTGTTTCTGACCTTTAAATTCTCTTATCAACTTCGTTCCTGCCTTGATTTCAAGCTTTGAAAATATCTTTACTGCTTTAACATCAATATCATCAACACTTTTAGACTTTGAAATTTTATTAGCTAGTTTTTCGAGTTGTTTAATTGTTTGAGTCGAATATCCGCCGTATTTTTTAGCTTGAATTTGCCAGATTATATGTTTTATTAAAAATTCTTTTCTCCCAGATTTTGGTGGTTCATTTTTAAAAAGTTTTTGCCATTTTTTTATTAGTTCATCACGAGATAAACGTTGTAACTCATTAATCATTGCATGTCTCTTTTAAATTCTTAACTACAAGGATATTAATCACTTGCTTCCTCTTATTAATCAAGTTTTTTAGAGAAATAGTTCTCTTTTTGTATCAAACAGAACACAATTTTAAATAGCGTTTAAAGAATGTTTAAAGAATCTTTAAAAACTGCTAATTTGCTTAAAATCAAATATTTAATACTATATTCCTGAGGGAATCATTTAAAAAATCAATGTCTGTTTTATTGTTATTTAAGTTTTTATGCTCTTCGTTTATAAAATCTTCAATATATTTGTCAAGAAAATCAATATTGGATATAAGTTCTTTTTCTTTACCTTTTGACTTAATATCGATAATTTCTTTGAGTTTCAAATAGACCGATTTTTCAATAATACTTTTATTTTTTTCAATTGCTTCTCTAAAATCAATTGGCGGAATAGAATTATTATGATAAACCCAAAGAGCATTTATCAGTTCTCGGAAAGAATACAGATATTTTTTATAGGTTACTTTATTTTTACTTTTTATAAAATCAAAATAATTATTCCTGCATAATGATTTATAATGATGGAAAAGTGTACTTTGGTTAAAATTTTCTATAATAAAATCTATCAACGTTTCATTTTTCTTGCCACAATAAATAATATTTGACATTAACCACTCGTACTGTAATAAAAGTAAAGTCTATTTATCAATTAAATACCAAAATAGGTTAAAGATTGTTTTAATCACTTAATTAAAAATTCCTCCAGAGACAAATCTCCTATTTAGATTTTAAAAGAAAAATTAATGAATAAAGATTGAACCCTCGTACTGTAATAAAAGTAAAGTCTATGCAAAACGCTGGTGTTAATGGAACTGTGAAAAATCTATCCAGCAACAATAGACGCTCTGTATAAAAATAACGCTTATAATGTTTTTATTGGGTTAGTCATTGGATCTAATCGTGGTTGTTTTATTGTTTGAGGATTGTTTTCAATGGTTTTGTATAATTGTTGAATATCTCTATAAACTTCAGGATAAGGCGGATTAAATCCTAGTTTTTGCATATTTTTAATAAAACCATTGTAGATAGGGAGGTCTCTATGTTCATCTGACAAAAGCCCTATCAATAAATTTTGGCTATATTCTTTAGTCTCATCTCTTGTCATCGCTCTTTTTAGAAAAATCCTATGGGCAATATTATAACCAATCAAAGAACCTGTTAATTCTTCTTCAAGAGCATTTTCATATTTTCTATTATTTAAAAAACTTACAACATGGCAAAATTCATGGATTAGTGATTGAAAACCATGGATTCTAGAATCTACATCTATGTTTTTATTTTTATAGTCATATAGATAACCTTCGCCTATATTCACTATTTTAGTTTTCTTTGTCCACCAAAATACCGGTATAAATCCATATAACAATATATAGCGCCTTTGTTTACTAAGTTTTGCATTTGTCTCAGTTTTCCCAGGCGTTATATTTATGGTCACTTTATTTCTTAAAATTATATCCAGTAGCATTTTGCCTTCCCGATCTTCGGATAAAATATCTAAAATTTCATAGACAATTTCTCTTGAATATTGATCTATATTTGAACCAAACTTAACCAGCTTATAAATGTCTTTTCCAGAATTCTTTTTAACGTCAAAATTGTTTATAGCTTTTTGTTTGTTGCTTTTATTTAACTTGTTATATGCTACTTTAAGATTATTTTGTGCAAGTTTATTTGAAGGATCCAATTCCAGTGTTTTTTTATTGAAATAAACAGCTTTTTCATAATTCTTCGTTTCAATATATGCATACCCAAGTTGAAAATTAGCATCTATATCATTTGGTGCTAATTTAATGGCTTTTTCATAATATTTAACTGCATTTAAATAATCACTTTTTAAACTATAATCTTGACCTGTTTCCAGATAAAGATTTTTCAAATAGCGCTTTATCGTAGAATCATTAGGATCTATTTCTAAAACTTTTTCAAAATATTTTTCTGCTTGTTGAAAATTGCCTAAATCTTTGTGAACAAAAGCAAGTTCAATTAGTGCATCTTTATATAAAGGTTCAATCTCAATTGCTTTATTAAAATTATATATGGCACCTTCAATATTTTGATAGTTATACTGATTAATTCCTGTATTATAGTAATATTTTGCTTTGTAGCTAATACAATAAGCAGTTGGGCTAAAAAATAAGGTTGAAAACACAACACATAATGCTATTGAGAAAATCTTTTTCACTTTTATCCCAAGTATTCTATAGTTATCTATAACAATTCCAAGTATATAATAAAAATTGCATTAAAATTATTCATATAATTTTTTGATACAATATAATTTACATTTTATAAGAATTTACAGCTTACGAGAAAAATTAATGAGAAAACAAACCAAACTAGCAATAATTTTACCTAAAGGTTTTCCCTTTAGATACATATTTGGGAAGATAAATACTTATTCACTTTCTACTATTCCTTTGACTATTCCTGTTTTGGTATCATTGATTCCAAAGGATTTGAATATAAAAGTTGAAATATACGATGAGAGCATTGAAAAAATAATCAAAGAAGGCATTAATGCTGATTTAGTTGCTATATCAGCAATTACTCCGACTGTTAATAGAGCATATGCTTATGCTGACTATTTCAGGTCAAAAAATATTCCTGTTATAATGGGAGGTGTTCATGCAACATTAAATCCTCAAGAAGCATTGCAACATGCTGATTCTGTAATGTGTGGAGTAGCAATTGAAAGCTGTCCTCAATTATTAAGAGATTTTACAGAAAGTAAAATACAAAAAATTTACACTCAAAGCAACCAACTTGATTTTTCAAAGATGCCTATACCCGATAGAAATTGCTATAAAGATAAAACATCATTTCCTGTCAGAATTAATAGTATTCAGGCAACTTTTGGTTGCAATAATAAATGCGAATTTTGTGTTCAGCCATATATTTGCAATGGTTATCATCAACGTCCGATTGAGGATGTTATTAATGAAATCAAAAACATAAAATCAAACTTTATCGAGTTTTACGATCCTAACTTAACTGCAGACAAAAAATATCTGGAAAAATTTTGCAAGGCAATGATTCCGTTAAAGAAAAACTGGGCAGCTCCTGCAACAATTGATTTAGCTGATAATAATAAACTGTTAAAGCTGGTTGCTAAAAGTGGCTGCAGAAGTGTATTGATTGGCTTTGAATCGGTAAATCAAGATACATTAAAAGATATCCATAAAGATTTTAATAATGTTGAAAAATACCAAAAATCGATAAAAGAATTTCATAAAGCAGGTATTGCGGTTGCGGGAAGTTTTGTTTTTGGATTTGATTCTGATACAAAAGATATTTTTAAGCAAACTCTTAATTTTATCAATAAGGCTCACATAGATTTGCCAAGATTTACAATAAATACGCCATTTCCGGGGACACCGTTTTATGAAAGGATGAAAAAAGAAAACCGTATTATTGAAAACAATTGGTCAATGTACGATTGTAACCATGTAATTATAGAACCTAATAATATGACGGCTAGAGAGTTGCAAGAAGGTTTTGACTGGATATCTAAAGAGGCATATAAATTAACTTCTATCCTTAAAAGAATTGAATTTATAAACTTATTTTCATTATTGATATTTATTGCCAATATTGGGCTAAAAATCAAGTGTAAGAATGTATGTCAAGCTTCTCGAGATATTATTTGTGCAAATAAAGACATTTAACTATTGAATAATATTTACAAATTTTTACTTGCAATTTTTTGAAAAATTAATATAATCAAATTATATTAATCTTGACAATTAGCGCACATATTAATTGTTTGAAGTTTGGAGTTTTTTGGGAAATAAAATTTTGTTTAACTTTTTAATAAAAATTGAGAGTCCACGTTTTTGAATCAATTCATTTCGTGGATTTTTTGCATAGAAAAATAATCGTATTATAGAATTATAGCTTTGGAGGAGAAATATGATAGAAAATGACATTAAGCAACAGCTTATTACAGCGGGGATTGAGACCAGTGCTAATATTGCCATAGGAACAACCCCTTCGTCACCTACTGATGTATTA
>JAQUYY010000051.1 GCA_028691575.1 Candidatus Gastranaerophilales bacterium | reverse complement strand
GAACACAGAAAGAGAAGATGTTCCAGAGGCAATGAAAATACAACAAAAACAATCAAAAGAAGAAGCAGAGGCATAAAACCTCTGTTTTTTCTATGGTATCCTTATATAAAGCAGAATTAGGGGAAATAGTATGAAATTTGCTTTTGTTATAAGATTTTTTCAACAAAAAAATTTTCATGGCGGTGGTGAAAAACTTTTTTCAAAACTGATTTTAGGATTAATAAATGATAATCATCAAATAGATATTTATTGCAGTAAATCAGATACAAAAGAGTGTTTTGGTATAAATAAAATAATTCAAATTGATGAAAAATATGATCACAATAAACCTGAGAGCATGGAAAAATTTTACGAAAAAGCAAAATTTTTGATTAATAATGAAAATTATGATTATGTAATTTCAGAAAATATAACTCCACCGATCGGCATGACTTTTTTGCAGGGGCATTCTTTGGCAAATAGGCTTAAGAAGCTAAAAACCCCTATTGAAGCATTTTTGTACAATTTTAGAAAAATCAAAAAACAACGGATTAAAGCGCAGGAAAAATGGTTAAAGCAAGGTTATGAAAAGATTTTTGTTCCTGCAAATATATTAAAACAAGATTTGACAGACAATTTTGGCATTAATCCTGATATTATAAAAATAGTGTATCCCGGTGTGGATAATAAAAAGTTTGTTAAAAATATTGAAAATATTCCTGAAATATTGACTTTTGGGTTATCTGCCCCCGGATTTAAAATTAAAGGCGGTTATGTGTTTATTGATGCCTTAAAACAATTGAAAAAGCAAAAAATTGATTTTAATGCCAAAATTATCTATCCAAAACATAAGAAAAACTTATGGCTAAAATTTCTTGTAAACATTTACGGATTTAAAAAAAATATAACTTTTCTTCCGTTTCAAAAAGATATGAGCGATTTTTACAATTCAATTGATTGTCTTGTTATGCCATCTTTAGAAGATACATTTGGTTTAGCAGCAATAGAGGCTATGTCATATGGTAAAACTTGTATAATCAGCTCATTTGCAGGAGCATCTGAAATTATTAAAGACGGGGAAAATGGTTTTGTTTTTCAAATGGATAAGCATGGAAGCGATAATCTTGCTAAAAAGATGAGATTTTTAATTAAAAATAAAAAAATTCTTATTAAAACTTCTCAAAAAGCTCTTGAAAGTGCAAATTTTTATAGTTGGCAACGATTTTACGCAGATTTTATAAAAAATTTGCTTGAATAAAGGGCGGATTTTAGTTATTTTAAATATAGAGAATAAATGGAGTTTTTATAATGGGCAAATATGCAATCGGCGTAGATTTGGGTGGAACAAAGATTTTAGCCGGAGTGATAGATTTAAAAACCGGTAGTGTTATAGGTTATTCCAAAAAACGCACTAAAAAAGATCGGGGAAGTGAAATAATTGTAAAAAAAATAATTGAAACAATAGAAAAAGCATTGTTTGAAACGGATATAAAACTTGCTGATATTGATTCAATCGGAATCGGTGCAGCAGGTCAAGTCGATAGAGAAAATGGTATTTTAATAGCTGCACCAAATTTAGATTGTTATGATGTTAATTTAAAGCAAATACTGGAAAAAGAATTTAATCTGCCTGTTTATGTCGGTAATGATGTAGAAGTAGCAACAATTGGCGAAATGAAATTTGGTAGCGGACAAGGTTTTGATAATTTTGTATGTGTATTTGTCGGAACGGGAATCGGTTCAGGTATTGTATTGAATGGCAATATTTATAATGGTGCTACCGGTACTGCCGGTGAAATTGGTCATATTATTGTTGAAACAGGCGGGCGTCATTGTGGATGCGGTGGAGCAGGATGTTTAGAGGCTTATGCTTCGAGAACAGCAATTGAAAAAAGGATTAAAGCTTATATAAAAAAAGGACACAAAACTATAATTACCAAATTTCTGGAAGAAGAAGCAACAATTAGATCTAAACACCTCAATAAAGCTGTTAAAGAAAAGGATGAAGTTGTACAGTCATGTATTGATGAAGCTGCAGGTTATTTAAGCTCCGGCTTAGCTTCTGTGGTTAATTTTTACAATCCTGAGTTAATCATACTCGGTGGGGGGTTAATAGAGGCTATTGATTATTTTTATGATGTGGCAACAAGGAAAACTGTTTTAAAGTCTCTTCCCACCCCTGCAAAAGGCATTAAATTTGCTAAAGCAAGGTTAGGTGACTTTTCCGGAATCATAGGCGCAGCAATGCTAAAAAAATATAGGGAAAAATAAGGAGTTTTGCATGAAATTTTTACATACGATGATAAGAGTTAAAGATATTGAAAAATCACTGGATTTTTATCAAAAAATTATCGGCTTAAAGCTATCAAAAACAAAAGAATTAAAAGATGCAACGCTTTATTTTTTAAGTGATAAAGAAGGTTATACTGAGATTGAATTAACTTATAATCACACTTTACCTGAAGACGGTTACGAATTGGGCAATAATTTGGGACATTTTGCATTTGCGACTGATAATATGGATAACTTTACACAAAAATTAAAAGCAAATGGCTTAAATTATTATAGAGTACCGTTTTTATTAAGTGGAATAGGTCCAAAAATTGCTTTTATTAAAGATCCGGATGGTATACAAATTGAATTAATTGAAAAAGCTGATTAATTTTTTTTTATTTTTTAACTCATAATAGATAAATTTAATATTTGTAACAATATAAAGAACAAAAATTTTATTTCTAGCAAAAAAAAATCTTTTGATTTTTTGTAAATCTACTATGTGTAAGAAAAAGGGGCTTATGTGAAAATTGTTTCTATTGACAGATCTTTTAATGTTAGAAAAAGCCCGATAAAAAATAGTGTATTATCTAAAAATATAGCTTTTGGCAGGGCATTAACTCCTCTTGAAAGACAAATAAACGCTTATGTTGTTCAAGAAGGTTTAAATATTAACGGGATTGATAATAATGCCGTAATTACACCTGCTGCAGCTTATCCTGCTTTTGAGAAAGAGGGCATTTTAATAGATACGGGAGTTGGATCCTCATGTTCTCAAGGAGCAAAAAAACTTACTAAATTTTTCAAAGATTTATTTGCATTTAATGCTTGTATATATTCTCCAGAAGGCATTTATGAGGGGATGTTAAATAATATCGAACCGGAAAACAAAAATATTTCACCTTATAGTAGCACGGTTTTTAGCCTTGGAACTCATTTAATTGATCCTGCTAATCTTCTCGATTTAAGATTGGTATCAAAAGATGATATAAACAAAATAACTAATACAAAACATAATGATTTTAAAAATAATTATGTTAATTATTTTACTCCTGCCTATGAAAATTTTCTTGATACGGCATATCAAAATTTTAAAAAATTAGATGATAACCATGAATTAAAAAAGAATTTTGCGAAATTTAAAAATCAAGAAAATCTCAAACCTTGGTTAGATTCTGATGCAAGATATCATGTTCTTGCAAAAGAATATTGGGATGAAAATTTCATGAATTGGTCTGATACAGATAAGAAATTAAATATTTATTTAAAAGATGAATCTTCTGCTAAACATCAAGAAGCGTTAGTCAGAGCTAAAATGCTTGATAATAATAAGGATGCAGAGTTTTATAAGTTTTGCCAATTTGTAATATCTATGCAAAAAAAAGACTTTCATGAATTTGCAAAAAATAATGATTTTAATCTTATAGCCGATGTTCCGATTGGTTGGCATAAAAGAGATGTGTGGAGGAAACCTGCTGCATTTGATATGGATATGGATAAAGGACTAATCTCAACTTATGCTTGTCCTATGCCCGGTTGGATAGCAGATTGGGGACTTCCTGCCCTAAAATCAAATTCTAATGAAGCAAATAAGATAGTAAAGGAAAAATACGACAACGCTTTTAAAAATCATGATGGAGTACGAATAGATGCAGCTTGGCAAATGAGAAAACCTTTTATAAAAAAAGGAGAGAAAAGTGCTGAGTGGTCTGATGCAGGAGAAAGCTTTTACAATACTCTAAATGAATCAATTAGGGAGAATAATATTAATAAACAGCTTGTTTTTGCGGAAATTATAGGATCGGAAGGTGAAGAAAAAGAGAGTCTTACTAACAGGACTTTAAAAACTAAAGGTATCCCTAAAATAGACAAGTCCAGAGATACAGATGTCAAAAATTGGTATACATTAGGAGTTCATGATGATTTAAGTTTGATTTCAAATAAACCGTATAGAGAAGCACAGGTTGATAGCTTAACTAACCTGTATATTGGACAAAGAGGAAATAAAGGAGCTAGAAATGTTCAGGTTATGTTCTCAGATGTTTTTGGAATGCCTAATAGATATAATGATACTGAAAATTTTAAGAATCCTAATAATTGGAAAACAAGAATGCCTAAAAATTATGAAGAATTTTATTACAGACAAATTTCTGAATTTGATAAAAACGGAAACGAAAAATTCTCAGCAGGTTTAAATATGCCTGAAGTGGTTAATAAAGCTCTGAAGCGTAAAGATATCATTCAAAACCAAAATGCGGGAGAATTTTACAAAAGAGCACAAGAAATAAAACCATTTTTAGAATATTTTGAAAAAGTTTTAAAATCAGATGGTCCTATGACAACAGATGCAGCTCAAAAGAATACAAACGTAAGAACCCAACTTATAAATGAATTGGGGCAGAAAGAAGTATCAAAAATTCTCATTAAAATGGGATTGGACGCAAATAGAGCTATCAAAGAAAATGATAACCTACAACTTGATAATGAAAACAAACCTACATTAAAAGAAATACGAGAAATTAAAAAACAATTGAGAAAACAAGGTAAATTAGATTGGTTTTGATAAATTAACGGAGAGAAAATTTAAAATGAACAAAATTAATTTTACAAATTCAAATTATTTTGATATTAATACATTTAAAGATTTTAATGTAAATAAATATCATAATGTTTTGCAGCCCCAGAATCACAAAACGGATACTATAGAAAATCCGCAAAAAAAAGATTCTAAAAAAAATTATATAGTTCCAGGTTTTGCAGGAACAGCTTTAGGGACTGTTGCGGGGTATTTCAAGGGGGAAAAAGCTTTTGATGAATTTATATACAATTTAAATGATTTAACAAGAGATAATCTTGAACAAAAAATACTTCAAAATTCATCAAAACAAAGAAAATTACACATTAAATGGATTGGTATTTTTGCAACTGTAGGTTTGGCAGTTTCTCTTGCGATGACTAAATTATTAACAGGACAAAATGCTGCTAATAAATAATAACAATGATTAGTCCAACTTGTTTTTTATTTGCTCGAGTTCTGCTTTTAGCAGTTTAATATCTTCTGCCATTGCATTACATTGTCGTCTGGTTTGAAGAACGTGGGAAGGAACTCCGTTGATAATTCCGGTTTTTAAAAGAAAATTTTTCATAAGTAATTCAACATCAATGTGCTTTATTGCTTTAGGATTACAATATTTTTTGTATAAGCCTTGCCATTCTCTATAACCATATACGGAAACCCAGTCTACAAGCCTGACCGGCTCTAGTTTTGGAAATTTCAGACAATATTGAAACGGTTCTAAAATCACAAGATTATTAGCAAAAGAAATTTCTGTATTTCTAATATTATCACCTGAAACATCCCAATTTTGCTCAAAATTCAATTTCCCATGCTTTTCTAAAAGTTTGTGCCAAATATATTGTTCGGGGACATATCTTGTTTTTTCATCCGGATAATAGTCCAAATCTGGTCTTGGATGATTGTCAAACCATCTGGTATACTCAGGGTCCGGCTCTAACGGAATATCAAAAAGATGTTCGATATCTTCCTTTAAGCCAAACTGAACAAGATCACTGGGATGATAAGGATATGGTCTTAGACGGTTCGGATTTCTTGTATATATCGAACAAACCAAAATTCTTTCTTTAAATATTTTCCACTCATCACATCGTTTTTTATACTTTCCAAAATAATTTAAAAATTTTGTTCCGGCAATAATTGTATCAGAACGAAATTTTAAAACATATTTTCGATTAGCTTTTTTAATACCTTCTCTTGAGGAAACTATTTGTTTGTTAACATTATTATATATTTTTAGAACATCATTTCTTATATAAGACTCCGGACAAAGGCTTTCTACGAGTATATCATAATCAATATTATTAGTTTTTGAGTTTTTCCAGGTTGATAAAATAATTTCAGCATCAGGCATTTGTTTTCGCAAACTTTCAACAGTTTTTTTTGTGCTTAATTCAGGAGTATCAAATACAGGACCTTGCACAACTATTGATATTTCACTACTTTTAATTTTAGCCATTAAAATTTTTACCCAAAGCTACTCTATAATTTACTAAATTATATCACATAAATTTCTTTAAATGCCGGCTAATCAAATATTTATTAATGTATAATAATATTTTTCAGTAAAGGTATTAAGCGGATAAGCAAAAAAAATGGATAAAATTTAAGGAAATACATAAAAAAATTGTATTAACTCTAGACTTTTTAAAATATTTTTTGTGGTTTTTAAATAAAAAATCAGAAGAAAAATCTTCTGACACCAGTATTCAATCTCTCTAATATAAGAGCCAACTCCCCCACTAAACCTCTGATACTCCTTAGTTTTTGAGTATAACTTTAGTATGACATATTAAAAATATCATCTCATCGACCTAAAAGTTAATGCTATGCTAGTCCATTTGGTCTATATTTTTAGTTTAAAATTCCTAAACCTGCTCCATTCAACGAGATTTGTTGTGCTAATTGAATTATTGGTGAGGAAAAAATACCTATAAATACAACACAAAATGCACTAAAAGCCAAAATTGTATTAAGTGAAATTGATTTTGGCACAACATCCAGTCGAAGTACCGGGGCTACTTGTTTGAACATTTGTCTGACTATTTTTAAATAATAATACATAGCTACTACAGTATTGATAAGTGCAAAAAATAAGAATACAAAGCCCCAAACTCCTGAAAATGCAATGGTTTGAAACAAATAGAACTTCCCTAAAAATCCTGCTGTTAAAGGAATTCCGGCAAGAGAAATCAGACAAACAGTTAGTCCTAATGCCAAATACGGCTGGCTGTATGCTAAACCTTTGAAATCTTCTATTTGTGCTTTTCCCGATTGATTTATAAAAATTTCAATACCTGCCCAAGCTCCAATATTCATAAATAAATATGTTATTAAATAAAATACAACACCGCTGACTCCAAGTTTTGTAAATAAAGCTAAACCTAGCAACATATAGCCGGCATGGGCAATTGAGCTGTATGCCATTAATCTTTTTACATTTTTTTGAACGATTGCAACTAAATTGCCTACACTCATCGTTATAACAGCAATTATGGCAATAATAAAACTCCATAACATTGCAGTTGTAACAAATAAAGGAATTAGTCTTATCAAGATTGCAAATCCTGCAATTTTTGAAACAACTGAAAGATATGCTGCAACAGGAATTGGTGCGCCTTCATATACATCAGGTGTCCACATATGAAATGGTACTGCAGAAATTTTATACAAAAAACCACCAAGCATTAGTAACAAAGCAAATACTAATGTAAAATTAGGCTCATATCCCAGAAGCATTTCCATAATTTTGAGAATGTTGGTTTCTCCAAATATTCCGTATAAATATGAAACCCCAAAAAGCATTATTGCAGAAGAAGATGCTCCTACAACAAGATATTTCATTGCTGCTTCATTACTCAGTCTATCATTTTTGGTATATCCGCAAAGTGCATAACTGGATAAACTTAAGGTTTCTATTGCCACAAAAAGCATTATAAAATCACTTGCTGCAACTAATAACATAGCACCAAGTGTTGCTGTTAAAAGAAGGATGAAAAATTCTCCTCGCCAAATCCCATAATTCCAAGTGTATCTTTTTGACATAAACAAAACAAACAAAGTTCCAAGAGCAATTAAAGCTCTGAAAAATACTGTAAAATCGGCAGATAAAAAACTTCCTAACAATGCAACGTACGGTTGAGCCGGTATAAAGGCAAAAGAAACAATAGAAAACAAAACACCGGTTAAACAAATTAAATATATACTCTTTTGTCCTTTTTCTTTCAAAAGAAAGGTTAGAACGACCGATAACAATATAGTTGCTATAACTATCATTTCAGGAAGTAGAAAATTTACAATATCAAAAAACCAGTTCATTTTTATGTCCTTTATAAAATTATATTGCTCAATAACCCTTTAACGGTAGGGATAAATATGTGCGTAACACCTGTCGGATAAAGCCCAAACACAACTATAACTGTTACAATTGCAAGCATGACAACTACTTCATGAGGTGTTAAATCATGTATGTTTTTCCATTTTTCAAACATATTTCCATAGAAAACTTTTTGAATCATCCACAGTAAATACGCTGCAGTGAGGATGATTCCGAAAATTCCGATTACAGACCAAACTTGAATTGGAATGTTTGATAATATTGCATTTGATGCAAAATTTGAAGTAAATGCACCGTAAAAAACAAGTGTTTCTGCTGCAAATCCAATTAGTAAAGGTAGCCCAAGACTTGCAAGAGTGATAATTAAGGTAAAATACATTGCTCTTGGCATAACTTGTCCAAGTCCGCCAAATTCGCTGATTTGTCTTGTATGACACCTTAAATAGATTATACCGACTGCCATAAAAAGCCCGGCACTAATTACACCGTGCGCAACCATTTGAAAAACAGCCCCGGAAACTCCTACAACACTTAGTGCGCCAAGACCTAATAACACGATTCCCATGTGACTTACGCTGCTATAAGCAACCAATTTTTTCAAATCATCTTGCACAAGAGCAATCAATGCACCGTAAATTATATTTATTACACCTAAAATAACCAAAATAGGTGCTAAAAATTTTATTATTTCAGGAAAAAAACCAAGATTAAATCTTATTAATCCGTAACCGCCCATTTTTAATAAAATTCCTGCTAAAATCATACTTATCGGCGTAGGTGCATCGACATGAGCGTCGGGAAGCCAGGTATGAAAAGGCACAATTGGAACTTTTACTGCAAAAGCAATAAAAAAGCCTATAAAACAAAGTAAAGATAGAATAAATGGGGCATTTATCGCATTATATGCAGAAATATCAAAAGTTAAATTTCCGGTTTGTCCAAAGTTGTAGAAATAAAGTGCCAGAATCGATGCAAGCATAAATATACTTCCCAAGAACGTATACAAAACAAACTTCATCGCTGAATATTCCTTACGACCGCTTCCCCAGATTGAAATTAAGAAATACATCGGGATTAATTCTAATTCCCAGAAGAGGAAAAATAAAAATAGGTCTTTAGCAAGAAATACGCCTAAAATAGCAAATGTTAACAAAAATAACATTGAATAGTATAGTTTATGGCGTTTTCTAATAGTTGGTTTACTTGCTATACTTGCCAAAAGTACAATAAAACTGGTAAGTACAACTAAAATTAAAGACAATCCGTCTATCCCTAATTCAAAACTTGCTCCAATTGGTTCAAACCAACGTTGTCCGTTAGCAAATTCAATGGTTTCTATTAATTGATAGCCAATTTTTGTAAAATCAAAAAGTGCTACAAAAAAGATTGAGTACACAAATAATAAAGAAGCAAAAGCCTTTGCTGTTCTTCTTATCTGAACTTCATGGTTTGGAAACCAAGGTCCTGCAATTATTACACAAAATATTAACGGTAAAAATAATAATATATTAAGTGAAAGATGTTCCATTTTAGTACCCCATTACAAAATTTAGAGTAATCAACATAAACGATATAAAAACAATTCCGCCAAACATAAACATAGCATAAGTTTGAACGTTTCCATCTTGAAACAGGCTTAAGAATTTGCCTTTCAACTTTGCCATAACTGCCGTAAAGTTAACAAAACCGTCTACTATATATTTGTCAAAAGCACTTGTCAGGCTAGCTATCGGGAGAATAAACATATTTATAAAACCATCATAGATTTCATCAAAATACCATTTATTGTATGAAAGATTATAGGCATATTTCTTAAGTCTACAAGTTTTGCAAACCGTACATTTTAAGTC
>JAQUYY010000050.1 GCA_028691575.1 Candidatus Gastranaerophilales bacterium | reverse complement strand
GGGGTTTCCCTTTAAGGATAATATCTACTCATAACGGTCAAAACTGCAAGTATTTTAAATTTGTTGCTGCTGTTAAAGAAGGTAAATTAAATTGGTCATTACATACTGTAACTATTTATGATGCCGTTGCTCAAGAGCTTGCAGATAAAATTATCGGTCGCAAATTAACCGATGAAGAACGTCAGGCTTGGATTGACGAGGAAAGAGCAAACTGTGGCGATGATGTAACGTGGGCTCAAGAATATTGTTGTATAGCTGTTGATGAAGCAACCGCCTTTTTGACTTATGAGTTAATTGAATCCTGCGAACTGGATAATATTGAAAAAACGCTTGAAGAAATAACAGGTGATTTATATGTAGGCTTTGACGTTGGCAGAAAGAAAGATTTAAGTGTAATCACGCTTCTTGAAAAGCAAGAAGCCATTAACTACATCCGCAGGCTTAAGATAATGGAAAAAACAAAATTTAAGTATCAAAAAGAAACGTTATTTAAATGTCTTAGCCATAGAACTTTTAGAAGAGCTTGTATTGATGCCACCGGTTTAGGGATGCAATTAGCTGAAGAAGCTCAAGATGAATTTGGCAGATCAAGAGTAGAAGAAATAACTTTTACCGGACCGGTAAAAGAAGAGTTAGCGTATGGATTACTCAGAAGTATGCAAGATAGAAATACAAGACTTCCTAGTCAAAAAGAGATTAGAGAGGATTTGCATTCTGTTAAAAAAACCACTACAGCAGCAGGCAATGTACGTTTTGATGTTGAAGCAGATTCAACAGATGGTCACGCCGATAGATTTTGGAGTATTGCTCTTGCTGTTCATGCTGCAGGAAGCGTAGATAATACTCCTATTTATGTGGCAACAAGGCGTAAACGTGAAAGTTATAACATGTTGCGAGGTTATTAATGTTTTTACAATTAATGCAAAATTTATATCACCGGTTGTTTCGTTCTAAACGAAGTATACCCAACAAGCGTTACCTATGCAGACGAAGCAGGAGAACTAATTCTATTAAAACCAAATTAACTAGACTATCCAGATAGTCAATTTTTTACACAAGCCCCAATAAGGCACTTTTACATATCAAGATATACAAACATACCTAAAAAATTTTTTAAATAAATTTAAACGGGTTTTAAACGGATTTTAAATGAGGTTTATCATCAAAACAAAGGATACAAAATTATGATTAAAAATTTATTCAGCAATTTTTCAAAATCAAAAGATACGGTTTTAAATATTATAAAAGTGAATGGAAGAAAAAAACATCTTTATGATGAAATTGCCAGTAGAAGAGATTACGAATCGTTTTCTGCTGCATTAGATATATTGCCAAATCCTGATATTGTATTACGAAAAAAAGGAAAAAGCCTTAGTATATACAGAGAATTAGCTTTTGATACACAAGTAAGTTCAGGCATTGAACAACGCAAAGCCGGAGTAACTTGTATGAACTGGAAGCTTGATCGAGAAAACTGTTCGGATAAGGACTATAAATTAATATTAGAATTTTTAGAAAATCTTAATTTAGTTGATATTTTAAAGGGTATTTTAGAAGCTCCTTTTTATGGATATCAGCCCATGGAAATTATGTGGGCAAAAGATGGTAACAATGTAATACCTGTTGACCTTGTGGCAAAACCTCCCGAATGGTTCTATTTTAATTGTGATGGCATACTATGTTATAAAAAAAGAGGAGCAATAAAGGGAATAGAACTTCATGAAGAAGATATGAAATTTTTATTGCCCAGGAATAATCCCACTTATGCAAATCCTTACGGTGATGCTTTATTAAGTAGACTGTTTTGGTCTGTTGTAATTAAAAAAGGTGGAATGAAATTTTGGTCAGTATTCTCCGAAAAATATGGAATGCCTTTTCTTATTGCAAAATATAATAAAGGACAATCTCAAAAAGAAATCGACAGTCTTGCCGATATGCTTGATAATATGGTGCAAGATGCAATTGCGGTTATCCCTAACGATTCAAGTGTCGAAATAAAAGATTCTTCTTCCAAAGCTTCTTCTATCACTGTTTTTGATAAATTAATATCACGTTGTGACGGAAACATATCCAAGACAATACTCGGTCAGACATTAACCACCGAGGCAGGAGCTAGCGGAAGCTACGCTCTTGGTAATGTACACTCAGGCATACGGCAAGATATTATCTTATCGGATAAAAGGTTGTGCGAAAAAATGATGAATAAACTTATCCATATGACTATGATAGTTAATGTCGGTGATGTACCATGCCCTAAGTTTACTCTTTATAAAGAAAAAGGTATTGATAAAGATCTTGCTGAAAGAGACAAAACTATTTCAGAAATTTTAGAAAAAGATGGCAGAGCCTTATCAGATAATTATCTTGTACGAACGTATAATTATCAGCCGGGAGATATCACAAAAATTAAGCCTCAAACAAATGATTCCGGCAAGACGGATTTTGTACAATTTCCAAATGAACACAGAACAGAATTTAAATCTGTGAAATTACCGACTTCTGATGAACTTGAAAATCTGTCAGAATCATTAAAAGACTCTGAACTTCAATCCCAAATGGAAAATGTTTTAAAACCAGTTTTAAAGTTATTTGAAGAAACTAAAGATGCTCAAGAAGCATTAGATAAATTGGCAGAAACATATCCCGAAATGGAAACAAAAGAACTTGAAGAACTTTTAACCAAAATTATTTTTATATCAGAAGTATGGGGCAGGCTAAATAATGACTAATCAACCTGTCGATTTAAAATATTGTCTTACTTTAAAACCTGAAAAGGCTTTAAAATATTTTGAAGATAAAGGTTATATTCTGCCTAAAAGTTTGTCTGAAGGATGGCAAGATGTTTGGCAAGAGGCTCACGCAAAGGCTTTTACAGTTGCTCGTGTAACAAATATGGACGTGCTTGAAGATATAAGAGGAATGGTTAACAAGTCTTTGTCGGAAGGTCTAACTTTTCAACAATTTAAAAAAGAACTTATGCCCAATCTTCAAAAAAAAGGTTGGTGGGGAATAACTCAGGATGAAAACGGCAATGATATTCAGCTTGGCTCTGTACGCAGGTTAAAAACTATTTATGACACAAATCTTAGAACATCATATATGGCTGGAAGGTACAAAGATATGGCAGAAAATGCCGATAATAGACCTTATTGGATGTATGATGCAAAAGATGACAGCAAAACGAGACCGGCTCATAAAGCCCTCGACGGAAAAGTTTTTAAATATGATGACCCGTTTTGGGATACGCATTATCCGCCGAACGGTTGGCATTGCAGATGTAACGTTATTGCTCTGAATGAACAAAATTTAAAGGAAAAAGATTTAGTTATTGAGGATACAAAAGATAAATTTTCAAAGGAAATAAAACTTGTATCGGGACAAGAAAAAACGGTAACTACATTTAAAACAGTCGATAAAGCCGGAAATCCTATCAAAGTATCAACAGATGCAGGTTGGGATTATAACGTAGGCAAAGCAGCATTTCAGCCTGATCTTGATAACTACGAATATAAGACTGCAAAACAATATTGCCAAGGTATAGTTACAGGTGAACCGTTTAAAGTCTTTTACAAACAATCACAAACTAAAGCTAATCCGTTAGTAAAATTAAAACTTACAGACAGCCAATTGAGACAAGAAATATTTAAAATTAGCAGTCCAGACAATTATATGTCTGTTGGTATCTTAAATAATGCCGAAAAGAAGCTGTTAAACAGTAATTCTCAGGTTGTAAAGTTGTCTGAGCCTACATTTATCAAGCAACAAATCCGCCATGCTGATTTAAGCATAGAAGATTACATTATGCTGCCAACAATTATGGATAAGGCTCAATTAGTTGTCAGGGATGGGGATTTATCAATGGTGTATGTATTAAAAGGTAAAAATATCTATTATGCAGCCATTAAAACAACAAAAAATCTAGATGAATTGTATTTATTATCTTTTAGAAAATTAAGCGAAAATAAACTTGATAAATACAAGGAAAAAGCTATTAAAAAAGGTTATGAGGTCATAAAAGATGACATATAAAAAGAGATGTTTAAGGAGGGGCTCCCATCGTCCCTCGTACCCATAATGGTATGGTCGGGAGAATCTCACCATTGTCTTAAAACATCTCTTGTAAATTATTATAACATACTTTTTGAATTTTTCACGGAAAGGAGGTAAAAATTTAAAAAATCTCAACAGAAGAAAGAGCCGGAACTAAAATATTATCGGTCAATAATATTTTAATCAGGACTAAAACCTACTACAATTAAAGTCCTCAACTCCTCTATTAATCCGAAAAGTTGCCAGCTCACCTATTAATTTAGTACAAAACTCGCAATTCGTAATCAAATAAATAGAGGAGAATCATTATGCGTAAGAAAATAGATACAAGATATTTAATAAATTGGATAGGTGGCAAAAGGTTATTAAGATACAGAATAAGCGAGCTTATTCCTGATGATATTAAAACTTATATTGAACCGTTTGGTGGCGGTGGATGGGTGCTTTTTTACAAAGATAACTGGGCTGAACTTGAAATTTATAATGACTTAAATGACAAACTTGTAAATTTGTTTAAATGCGTGAAATTTCACCCGGATGAACTGATAAAAGAATTTCGCTGGATGATTGCATCAAGAAAAATATTTAAAGAAACCCTTGAAAGCACTGTTTATACGGATATTCAAAAGGCGGCAAAATTCTTATACTTAATATCACGTTCTTTTGGTGGTGCAGGTCGACATTTTGGCACAGGTAAAAGACCCGGCGGTGCTGCAAAAAGTCAGCAAAATATTATGGCTAGAATCCTAAGTATTCATGAACGTCTTGATAAAGTAATCATTGAAAACTTGGGTTTCGAAGAATTAATTGCAAAATATGACTATGAAGATGCATTTTTCTACTGTGATCCTCCATATACTTCGGGTGTCGGCTATGAAGTTATTTCAACAAAAGACTTTGACCATGAAGGATTAAGAGATTGCCTAAAAAATATTAAAGGCAGATTTTTGCTTTCATATGATGATAGTCCAAAAATCAGAGAACTTTATAAAAACTTTGAAATGATTGAAGTTACAAGACAAAAAGGGATTAACAATAAATGTCCGAATGGAAGAGAATATAAAGAACTTCTTATTGCAAATTATAAAATTACGTAGGTGGTAGGGGCTTTTGTCCCTACCACAAATAATATAGGAGATATATTTATGATTGAAATTAATATTGATAAGAAAAAACTGGAAGCTGGATTATCTTTATTAAAGAAAAAAGTTAAAAACTTAAGACCTGTAATGAGAGCGATTTCAGAAGATATGCTGTACGCTGTTAAAGAAAACTTTGATACACAAGGCTCAAGACTTGGTGAAAAGTGGGCGGATTTATCAGCTACTACGCAAGCTGCGAGGAAGAAAAAAGGATATAATCCAAACAGTCCAAAACTTCAACAGGAAAGAAAGCTTTATGATTCAATAACAGCTCAGTCAACAAATTCAACGGCTCAAGTCGGCTCTATTTTACCTTATGCAAGATTGCATCATTTTGGCGGAAATGTTCAAAATCCGGGAGGAGTCAAATTTATCATTTTAAAAGATAAATTTATTCCGCTCAAAAAAGATGCCAAAAGATTTATGGGGATAACAAAACCATTTTCATTCCACGTTCCGGCTCGACCAATTTTTCAGCTTAATAATGATGATATAAACGGCATTCAAAGTACTATCGGTAAATATTTAAATATTGTCTAAGAAACTTTTTGTTCTTCGAAATAACAAAAAGACTGGGGCGGAGTAAAGTTTTTAAATTCTTTATATGGATTAATTGGATTTTTATATTCAATAAATTTTTTTATTTCTAGAGCAAATCCCAGCTTCTTATTCCTAAAATAAGAAAAAAATTCTTTTTCTTCTATACCGGAACACTCTCTTAAATTGTCCCAAAGATTTTTTGGTGTATCTTCAATAATTTTTCCGACAAGAAATTCACCAATAATTTTTTTTGTTGGCGATGATTCATATACAATAATTTTATCTGTTTTTTTTCTAAAAATAGCTTTTCTAAATTCGTATAACTTTTTTCCTTCTATTATTTCTTTTACATATTTGGGTTTAATAGACAATAAAACGCTCATCTAACTCTCCTTTTTTTAATAACTTTATAAATTTATAGTGGTCTATTTTTGTAATACTTTGAGGTTGTGCTTTTAAAATGTTTTCTTTCCTCAAAGTATCAAGGGGAACAAACTTATTTAAGTGAAAATGATGCCAAAATAAAATGACCATTGTTTTTTTACGAAAAGAAAACTCTTCTATTTCTTTTAAAGTATAAACAGATCTATTGAAAACTTTATCATATATTTCACTGGCATTTGTTAAGTTAAAGAATATATTTTCAATTGTGCAAATGGAGGTAACCGCTTGATAATCATTTGATCCGTAGAACAAAAGAATGTCCCCCTTTTTTATCTGTTTATTTTTTGAGTTACTTAAATATGCTTTTTTTATTGAATTCCCCTCACTATTTAAGATAGCTGGTATAAGACGTAATTGATGTGAATGAGAATGATAATCGGGAAAAAGTTTTCTATGATATACAGGTAAAATTGGAATTATATATTTGTTAACATCTAACCTGGCATAAAAACTCGGATAAAATTTTTCATTAAAGTTATTAATATTATTCAAATTCATTGTTTTAGGAATGATTTCTTTAAAGAAGATATCTTCTCCTCTCCTATTTACACCGTATTTATAGAATCCAAATTTGTTGATTAGACTAACTAATTGGTCATTTTCTGTTGTAAAATGTGTTAAATATAAAGAATAAATATCATTTTTAATTGCGAAATCAATAGCCATTTTAATAAATCTTTCGCCAACCCTGTTACCCTTTATATTAGATGAAACTTTAAACAAACATATTTTAACAAGACGATCACCTTTTAAACTAGGCTCGCATTCCGAAAAATTACCATTTTCTATTTTGTAAATCAAAATAGCATTTATGTTGTTATTTGAGTCGTTACATACCCATGCCTTACGTCCTTTTAAGCAACATTTATTTGTCCACCAACTTTCAAATTCTTCATATTCGGATTTTAAAGATGTAAATATATCATCATTTATATTTATATTGTGGCAATTTTCGTAGATGAAAGGTTCAATTTGGTTCAATATATCTTTTTCAATAAAGCTGTTGAAATATATTAAAGCATCATCAATAGTTAAAACTTTAGATTCTAATCCAATTTTTTGAGATTTATTTAAGATACCTTTATCTTCAGTAATTAAAAAATTAGCAACATTTTTGTCAATGCTATACAATAAGTTATTATCTATATAATCATTCTCTCTTTTTATTTTTCCTAATTTTAAAGCGAATTCGGAACTATTATTTAATATTGGAGGGTTTTCTATTTCATTATATGAGGATATTTTTGAAAGGTTTATTTCTTTTCGTTTCTCATCATTATCTTTGAGAATTTCTTCTTTCGACAGGGGATGGATCAAGATTAAATGCGATAATTTACCTAGAACGTTCATTAAATCTGATAAATTTTTTGGTACAACTTTATAATCTTCTCTATAAATTATAATATTTGTATCTATTAAAATTCGCATATCCAATACTTTCATAAATTTTATTTCAAATATTAATGTTAATACTACTTAAAAAATTTTAAATCATTCAAAAAAAGGGTTTATTTTCAATCCCCATAGCCTTTTTATTCAAGGATTTTTTACAAACTAAAAGGGAGTTTAAAGTTCTCCGGTAATATCCATAGATGATACATATTTGCTTCATCGACAAGATTGAATTCCGACGGAAAAACTTCAATAGCGGTTTTAAAAGTTCCAAACAATTCATTTTTAATTCGTTGTTTATCCGCCCATGCAATATCTGTATTATCAGCGTTTCTGATACAAACATGAATAACTTCGCCCCACTCAGTTTGAACAGGTCGAGACATAACGGCAAATTTACCATCTGTATAAGCCTTGTTTAGTTCTTTTACCCAACCACTACCTTTACCAAGCTGCTTTGGGCTAAACTTTTCTTTCCATTTTTTTTTCAATTTTCTTTGTTCATAAAGTAATTTACTCATCTCAAAAAACTTTTTCGAAAACCGTATACAACAGCCTCATTCATTATTTTTTTTAACAAAAAATATACCTTTCATTTTTAGATCCTTAAGAAACAGTTCCACACATTTGTCTCTAAAAAGAACTAAAAGCAAAGAAAGATATTGATCTAAAAATTCACCCGAAGTGTTTTCAAAAACGTTTTTTATCTCTTCTATTTTTATTTTAATTTCTTTTTCGAGTTTTTTTTGCGTAATTGAATTCATTTTAAAAAACCTTTCCTAAAACCGTATACAACAGCTTCAATTCTTGAATTTACTCTTAAGTAATTAAATACGTTAGTTATGTGTGTACAGATCGTACATTCTGCTCTAAAGGTTTTAGCAGCGATATCTTTTGTACTATAACCGTCTGCCAGCATTTGAAGTATATCTTCTTGCTTTTGGGTCAACCCTGAAGGTTTTATTTTCTTTGTCTTTACTCCTACTCTAGCTTTTGCCATTACAATAATCTCCCGATAATTCCTGAACTCTCCTTAAAATCTGTCTGTGAAAAAGTTTTGAGTTATTTGCTACACAATAAAAAGGAAATAAAGGTATTAAAATCACAATAATCGATAAAACTATAATTGCAGTAAGCACTATAATGATTGATTCCATTACAACTTTAAATGCCGTTTGAACAAAGTTTAAACTATGTTTAAACGCTTTTAAAATAACTTCTGACAAAATTATTGCCATAGCTTTAAAATACAATTTCATCATCTAATACTCCTTGTTTATCAGTAAAATCATTTAGTTTTATGGTAGGTTTCCCCAGTTTTCTTACTAACCCGATAACAGCGAATTTCATTTTACATTTATGTCCGCTATTTTTGAAAAAATTGTGATAAAAACAGCTTTCACAAATACATTTTCGCTCGTAACACTCGATTGCTGCTATTGTCCACCTTGTAGACTTAACTGTTGTCAAGCCATATCTCAAAATCTTCACTTGTCAAAATCTCCTCCAAACAAGGTTAATTGCTTTCTGTTTGCCTGCTCTTCAGAGTTGGTTTTTAAAATTTTGTAGATATAATTAATGCTCACTCCAAGTTCAAGAGCCAATCTATTGGCACAATCTCTAGTTCCATCATATTTTTTCTTGATATAGTTAGTTTTTAAATGAGTGAGGGCAGAACCGGGAATGTAAACAGAAATTCCCGCAAGATTTTCAATAAGATTTACAGCCGTTTCAACACCACAGGCATCCGCAATAAGTCGCAAATTGTCTGTGGGCATATCGTCCGGTTTAATATCTTTTAGCCATTTTTCCTGCATTTTCCACTATCCCAAGTTTTGGTCATCATCAGTTAGAGCCTTACTCTAAGACGAGGAGGGGGAGGGAAGAGAAAACCTCCTCGTTTCGACCTGTTAAACTGTTTTTAAATCAGAATGATTTGTTTTAATTGAAAATTTGTTTTCTTTTACAACAGAGATTTTTGCTTTATTTAAAGTTTTTTCATCGAGAGTTTTTAGAACATTTTTATTTAATAATTCTGATACTGTAATACAATGGGTTAAATTAAGTTTTCTTAGTATTTCCATCGTTTTATTTTCATCCGGAATTTCTATTCTGTTAGACACCCGACAAGAGATAATGCCATTTGGCAGCTTTTTTGTCATTTTTAATCTGTACTCCTTTAACTATTCTTTTGTTCCGATTATGCCAGTTTTGTTATTAAGCCTACGACCATATTGAATGCTTCAATATGCCCTTCAAGCTTGCTACATTTTTTATCCAATTCATGAGCTATTTTGTAATTACCGGCTTCATTGCTTCTTGTTACATCTGCAAACTCTACCTTTGCCTGCATAAGCTCTTCTTTTGTAGCTTCAATGTGACTGCTT
This sequence comes from Candidatus Gastranaerophilales bacterium, assembly GCA_028691575.1. Taxonomy (GTDB): domain Bacteria; phylum Cyanobacteriota; class Vampirovibrionia; order Gastranaerophilales; family JAQUYY01; genus JAQUYY01. The sequence goes on along the minus strand of JAQUYY010000050.1, from coordinate 167 downwards.
AATAATTCTGATAAATTGCTGTGTTTTACACTTGTGATTGTCATACCGTATTCTCCTTTTGTTTATTCATTACTGTTAACGCTTTTATAACTTTTTCAACATCTTTTTGGTTTATGAACCTGATGTTATCAATTTTTATGATTCGTTGTAGGAATGAGTTGAGAGCT
>JAQUYY010000049.1 GCA_028691575.1 Candidatus Gastranaerophilales bacterium | reverse complement strand
AAAACATAATCCTGATTTAGTAACCATGGACATTATTATGCCAAATGGCGATGGTTTAACAGCCATAAAACAAATAATGCAGCATAATATAATGGCTAAGATTATTGTTTGTACTGAATTAGCACAAAATAATATGGTAATTAAATCCATCCAAGCAGGTGCTAAGAATTTTGTTACAAAACCGATTGATGAAAAGCCTCTGATAAAAGCTGTTAATAGTGCTTTAAGCAGCAATGTGACGGTCAAAAAATCATCCGAAGAAATCAAAAAAGAAGTTGATAAGAGTTTTTCTGTTTGTGAAAACACGCTTGGAAGTTCTAAAAATACTGTTTCTATATCCATTACGGATAATTCATTGTGTAATGCGGGCATTTTTAGAAACGACTTGCTAATAATTGATAAAGAAGCTAAAATAGATAATAATGATTTAGTTGCAGCAACTTACGAAGGTCGTTTTATATTTGGCTATGCCCGTATATTAGGCAATGGGCAAGTAGTAATAAATTTTGCCAATGAACATCATAAATCCGTAAAAATTATGGAAAGTGATATGTTAGGTGCTGTTACAGTCTCAATTAGGAAAATAAAACAGGATGTATGTCATCTTATTTAGCTTAAAATGTCAAAACAATTAAAAACACCTTTTAATAATCAGATTAAAAAAATTGGATACGGAAATAATAACGACCAGTTTATTTTAGCGATTGAAACAAGCTGTGATGAAACAGCTGCATCTGTTGTGAAAAATGGTCGTAAAGTTATTTCAAATATTGTAGCATCGCAAATTCCAACCCATCAAAAATACGGCGGTGTGGTTCCCGAAGTTGCGGCAAGAGAACATTTAGAATCAATTAACATGGTTATCGAAGCTGCATTTAAAGAAGCGGCGATTTTGCCTGAAAAAATTGATGCATTTTCGGCAACAGTCGGTCCGGGGTTAGTCGGATGCTTGCTTGTCGGTCTTAATGCAGCTAAAACATTGAGTTTGGTATATAACAAACCATTCATTGGAATAAATCATTTGAATGCTCATGTATGTGCAAATTATTTAGATACAGACTTAGAGCCGCCATTTATTTGTTTATTGGTAAGCGGTGGACATACTCAAATTATAAAAATAACTTCATACGGAGATCAGGAAATTTTAGGGGAAACCATTGACGATGCTGTAGGAGAAGCCTATGATAAAGTTGCAAGACTTATAGGAATACCTTATCCGGGAGGACCTAATCTTGATAAACTTGCTCCTACCGGTGACAAAAAAAGATTTCAATTTCCTAAAGCTCGTGTGGATGGATACAATTTTAGTTTTAGCGGATTGAAAACAGCTGTATTAAGGACAATACAAACTTTTAACAAAGATAATATCCCGAAAGCTGATATTGCAGCAAGTTTTCAAGAAACAGTCGGTTCTACCCTGCTAAAAAAAACTCTTCAGGCTGCTGAGGATAATAATATCAAGACAATTGCCATTGCAGGCGGAGTTGCTGCAAATTCTGAGATAAGAAAGAAAATTTTTGATTTACAAAATAACGGATATAAAGTATACGCCCCTGCAATGAAATACTGCACAGATAATGCTGCAATGGTTGCAAGTGCTGCATATTTTATGTCAAATGTAATGACTGACCTTGAAGTAGAGGTTTTTTCAAGAATTTAACCATATTTTTTTAATTAATAAATTGCATTTTATCAAAAACTTTTCTATAATTAACATATAATAAAATAAGAGGAAGTATAAAAATGCTAAGAAAGTTACAGAAATCAGAAAATAAAGTATTAAGACAATTTGGTTTTACCCTGGCTGAAACCTTAATAGTCATTGCAATTATCGGAATTATTGCCTCAATAGTTACACCGATGTTGTTTGGAACAACAAGCGATGCAGAGCTAAAAGCAAAATGGAAAAAACAATATTCAGACCTCGCACAAGCAACAATGATGATTGTAGCTGATAACGGAGGAACTTTAGCAGGCGCTTTTCCCGGTGATGTTGCAGGAAGTGAAGATTTAAAAAATGCTTATGCATCAAAATTAAATATAATAAAAGATTGTTCAGGAACGTCAAGCTACGGAGGAACAGGAACGGGAGCAAGTTCAGAAGGATGTTGGCATAGCGGAACAAATAGCTGGTATTATTTAAACGGCACAGGTAGAGGCAATTACATAAGTCCTGGTTTAATATTAAACAATGGCTCTTTAATCTGGTTTTATATTGAAAAATCAGATTGCAGTTACGATACAAGTTATGCAGATGGCGATTATACACAATGCGGATATATATCAGTAGATATAAATGGATTTAAAAAACCGAATATAATAGGAAAAGATATATTTTATTTAGCTATAACGCCAAATGCATTGATACCATTAGGGGCAAGAGGATATTTTGATCCTTTAACAAGTTGTATAGAAGGTTCAACTTCTTCAAGCAATTATGGCTATGGTTGCTCTGCAAAGTATTTATATGAGTAGAAATCATATTTAAAAAATCAATATTTTTCAGAAATCATTTTATGTAATTTTATTCGCTGATTATAGTTTAACAATCTGCGTTTTGCCAAAAAATTTTCAACTGCTTCATATTGAAGCTGCTGTTGTTTTATAAAAATTTGCCACTGAGTTTCTTTTATATTTTTATCCAATGAATTCGGGTTTTTCATTAATATCCGCAGTTGTTTTTGAAATTCTTGCAAATCCTTTTTTAAATCTCCGCTTTTCATTGCCCAATCTTCATCTAGTTTGCATATTTGCAGTTGTTGAGTTTGTGATAAACCTAATGCCATCCAGTCAATTGATGTCGGCTCATAAGCACTTGCTTTATATTGAATACCGATTGATAACGCCATTATTAAAATTACAATTTTAATTTTGTCCATAAATCACCGCTAATAAGTTATCAGATGATTTATGGTAAGAATTTGCAAGCACGAAAGCTTCCGAGTTAACATAAATCAAATCTGATTTAACGTTTTCTTTTGCTTTTTCAATAAACTGCGGTTCAATTGTTTTTATGGAAAACCAGCTTAACAGCGAAAAAATACAAACAGCTGCAATTGAAACAAATGCATATTCTTTGTACTTTTCTTTGGATAAAATATTTTTGATTTCTGTTTTTGCAGGAGCGTTTTGAATGCTTTTTTCAAAATAATTTTTCAGACAATTGCAAGTTTGTTTTAGATGATAAAACTCTTTTCTGCAATGAGGACAAACCATAAGATGTTCTGTGACTTCTATAATTTCCTGCCTGCTTAGCTCTCCATCAAGAAAGGGTGAAAGTTTTTCTTCAATATTTGCACAAATTTTTGATTTTTCTATTAATTCTTTGTAATTTATGGATAAGTTTGAAGTAGTTTTTCCAAGAGTGTTTTTACATAGAGAAATAGTTTGGGATAATTGATTTAATTGCTGTTGACAGTTTGGACAATTTTTCAGATGTTCTTCAATAAAAAGTTTATCATTATCATTTAATTCATCATCAATATAAGCAGAAAGATTTTTTTCAATATCTTGACAATTTATCTGATTATCCATAAATTTGTCCTTTCATTTAAGATAAATACGGTTTTATTATTTCCTGGAGTTTTGCCCTTGCTCTTGCAAGACGTGATTTTACTGTCCCGATATTTGTTCCTGTCAATTGCGCTATTTCCTCGTAACTTAGTCCTTGTAGTTCTCTCAAGACGGTAACTATTCTGAATTGTTCCGGTAATTCATCTATGCCTTTTTTTATAATTTCATCTAATTCACCGCCAAGAATCTCTTCGTGAGGCTTTTTTGCCATATCTTCAACATCAAAACCTTGCGGAATTTCATCTTCAAGTTTGTTTACAAAAGCCGTATCCATTGATATTGTTTGAATTTTTCTTGTTTTTTTTCTCAATTCATCATAAAAAAGGTTCATAATTATTTGATTGAGCCAATATTTAAAAGTTTTAGGATTTCTGATTTTTTTAACATTTTTAGCTACTTTTACCAAAACTTCCTGCACTAAATCTGCAATATCTTCTCTTTTGGGATCGAGATGATAAAGTGTGCTGTAAATTATTTTTTCATGTCGACGCAAAAGCTCTTCCAATGCCTGTTTATCATCTAACTGACATTTTTCGACCAATTCGTAAACTTCCAGATCTGAATAATTTTTTGAAGAGTCAAAGGACAATTATCTACCTCTATTTTTAAATGCTGTTTGAATTTAGCTTATAAAAACAGAAATATGCACACTCTTTTTATCATAATCACTCAGGCGAAGTTATTTTTATGCAAATAATTCAACAAAAAAGAGATTACTAAAAAAGTAATCTCTTTAAAGAATTTATTTTAAAGATTTATTCTGCGTGACCTGCTGTACCCAAAACTTGCATTTTGTGTTTAACAAGTTCTTTAACAGCAGTTCTGCCGGGTCCCATATAACCACGAGGGTCAAATGCTTCAGGTTTTTCAACAAAACATTTTCTAATAGTAGCCGTCATTGCTAATCTTAAATCTGTATCAATGTTGATTTTAGCAACACCGTTTTTAGCAGCAAATGCAAGCATTTCTTCAGGAACACCCTTAGCATTCGGTAATTTGCCACCATATTTATTACATTCTTCAACTAAATCTTGAGGAACTGAAGAAGATCCATGAAGAACTAACGGAAATTCATAACCAACAGCAGCATCAACTGCTTTTTTGATTTCAGCAAGTCTTTCAAAATCAAGTTTAGCTTCACCGGCAAATTTGTAAGCTCCATGGCTTGTTCCAATAGCAATAGCCAATGAATCACAACCTGTTTCTGTTACAAATCTAACGGCTTCAGCAGGATCTGTATATGTAGCATCCTTAGCTGATACATTAACGGCATCTTCAATACCGGCTAATTTACCAAGCTCAGCTTCAACAGAAACGCCTCTTTCATGAGCATATTCAACAACTTTTTTAGTTAATGCAATGTTTTCTTCTAATGGAAATCTTGACCCGTCTATCATTACAGATGAAAATCCACCGTCAATACAAGCTTTACAAATTTCAAAATCTTCACCATGATCTAAGTGAAGAGCGATAGGAACTGTAGTTGATTCTAAAGCCGCTTCAACAAGTTTGATTAAATATGTTTGGTTAGCATATTTTCTTGCACCTGCTGATACTTGTAAAATAATCGGGGATTTTGTTTCTTCAGCAGCTTCTGCGATAGCTTGAAGAATTTCCATATTGTTTACGTTGTAAGCACCAATAGCGTATTTGCCTTTAATAGCATTTTCAAAAAGCTCTTTTGTGCCGACTAGAGATCTATTTGTCATCTTTTGTTCTCCCAATTTTCTAATTAATTTTCACCAATGAGTTTACAATGAAAGCGTTCTGAATACAAGCATTTGTTCAAATTAGTTGTACTAAAATCTACCATAAATTTTATAAAAGATGTTTTATAAAAAATTCCGGTTTTAAAATATTTATGATTTGAGAGTAAAGAATTGTAAAATTTCTTGTTCAAAAATGTTCAAAAATTTCATTTACTAACTTTAGTTGGTAATAAAATTTTTTAAGTAAAAAAGAGAGTTAGTTCCAAAAAAGTAGAGAGTTATTCAGATAAGTAAGGAGGTTTATACTTATTATGTTAAAAATCATGCCAAATGTTGCTCCTGCAACATTTAATTGTTCTCGTTCAAAAATTTCATTTAAAGGTAATGAAAGTTCAACAACACGTCCAACTGTTAATGTAGCGATTAACGGAGCAACGGGGAGAATAGGAAAAACATTTTTCAGAGAGTGTTTTGCTGATCATGGGGTTGGCATTCAAACAGAATCAACCGATAGATTAAAGGAAAAACTGACTGAAGGACCTAAAATCAATATTGTTGCAATGAATGTAAGTAAAAAAATGACACCGGAAGATTTAATAAATTCACTTAAATATGATAGCATTATGGGTTATTTCCCCGGTTTATTAAGTGCCAAAAGAGAAGATAATGGCAAATTATATTTAACCGTAGCTCAAAAAGGGCAAAAACCAAGAAAAATTAGAATTTTAGAAACAAAAGATATGAAAGAGCTACCATGGAAAGAATTAAAAGTGGATGTTGTAGTTGATACAACAGGTGTAGCAAAAACAGAAAAAATATTAGGACAACATTTATCTCAAGGAGCAAAAAAAGCCATACTTTCTGCCCCTGCAAAAGATGATATGAAAACAATTGTTTATGGAATAAATGACAATGAAGTATTGCCAACTGATAAATTACTATCAAATGCAAGTTGCACAACTACAGCTATTGCTCCAGTCATAAAATTGATGGATGATGAATATGGGATAGAATCAGGTTCGATAGAAACAATACATAGTGCAACTTCATCACAATTACTTCAGGATAAAGCACCTAGCGAAACAGATAAAGACGCTGCTAAATTAAGAAGTTCAATAAATAATATGATTCCTACAACTACCGGTGCAGCAAAAGCTATAGTAAAAGTTCTTCCTAAGTTGAACGGAAAACTTGACGGATCTGCAACAAGAGTAAATACAAATGATGTAAGTATAGCAAATATAGTACTTTACTTAAATAAAGAGGTTACTGCCGAAGAAGTTAAAAATTCATTAAGAAAGGCTTCCGAATCTGAAAAATATAAAGATTTATTGGCACCAGCTCATAAAGGCGCAACCAGTATAGATGAAATAGGAAGACTTGAAAGTGCTATTTATATAGAAGATTCAATAAAAGTTATTGGTCGAATGGTTACTATTAAAGCATTCTATGATAACGAATGGGGTTATACAAGAAGCCTCATAGATTTAACCAAAAAAGCAGGCGGACAAATTTATCAACAACCGGGCAAAGATGTAACCGGCTCTAAATTATCAATAAGCGCATAATATTTGTGTTTTTTAAATTTAATAGTCCAACATTTTGTAATTAAATGTTGGACTATTAATTATCATCGTTTTTATTTAAATTATCAAATAATTTCTCAAAATTTGTCTGCATTTGTAAATAATTAGCATGAGTATAATCCAGGGCAATACTTGTAACAATAAAAAAAATGGGAACGGCTAATATAACAGTAATAATCAATGTTGCTGTTCTTTTTACCATTTTTTCAAATTTTTCTTTTTTATATTCTTCTTCACTTTCTTTTGCGTATAAATCCAAAAGATAATTAATCAAATCTGTTTTTTCTTCACGAGTTAAGCTGTCAACATAATCAACATAATCCGCATCAACAGTAAAAACAAATTTTTTAGCTCTTTTTACCGCAGGTTTCGGTTTTTCAATATTACTGACTTCTTCAACTTTTTCATGAATTTCATTGGATGAAGATTCTTTATTTTTATTATTAGGTTCCAATAGTTTTTCCTTATAATTTAGCCGCTAAGATTAACCCTGAGTATTTATAAATTATCCTGTACATATTCGCTTTTTAAAGTATAATTTTTATTGTAGTCATATAGGATTATATCAATTATGTTTTTAATTGACAAACCAAATATAAAAGATATTATACAGAATTTATCAAAAGGGAGTATCCTAGTAATAGGGGATTTTGCAATTGATGAAATGATTTACGGTCAGACCAGCCGAATCTCTAGAGAAGCACCTGTTTTAATCCTTAAGCATACTCATACAAATATTATTTTAGGCGCAGCATCAAACGCAGCTAATAATATTTCTTCGTTAAATAACGGTAAGGTTCTGGCAATAGGGGTTTACGGGGATGATTATCATGGACCGATTTTAATGGAAACATTGCAAAAATCAAAAATTGATACAACTCAGATGGTTTTGGATAAAAATCGACCAACATCAACTAAAACAAGAATATCAGGATTTTCAACTCAATCTGTAACTCAACAAATTGTAAGAATTGATAAAGAAATTGATGCTTTAGTCAGCGAAAATATTGAATCTGAAATTATTGAAAAAATCGAAAAATCCTTGCCAAATTGTGATGGAGTTATTTTATCCGATTATGCAACAGGCATGATGACTGAAAAAATAATAAAAACGACAATTTCACTGGCAAAAAAATATAATATTCCTGTTGCAGTTGATACGCAACAAGAATTAAGCCGTTTTCAAGGCGTAACGGTTTTAACACCCAACCAACCCGATGCAGAAAAAGATTTGGGTTATCAAATAAAAGACGAAAAAACACTTTTAAAAGCAGGTCGAGATCTTTTAGACAAAACTTCTGCCGAGATGATTTTGTTGACAAGAGGTGGGGATGGAATGATATTATTTGAAAGAAACGGCAAAATTACTAACATTCCTGCTTTTAACAAAACCGATGTTTTTGATGTAACAGGAGCCGGAGATACAGTTGTAGCAAGTTTTATACTTGCTCTTGCATCAGGTGCCAGTGCTGCTGATGCTGCAACAATTGGGAATTTAGCAGCAAGCATCGTTGTTAGACACTTTGGATGTGCAACAACTACGATAGATGAACTTATTAAAACACTTGATAACTTAAAAACAGATACATTTATTTTAGCAAAAGGTTAGATTATGATTAAAAACAGAAAATTATTTAATATTATAAACATTGTCGATGTTTTTATTATTGCATTTCTTGTACTTTGTATATTTGCTTTTTTCCTTGTAAAAACAGGTCGATACCAAACTTCTTCAAAAGTTATTGAAAAAGTTTCGATAATAAATTTTGATGTGATGTTAAGAGCAGAAAAAATTACCTCTAAAAACCCTGTTTTCAAAGTTGGGGAAAAATCATTTTTAACTATTAGAAATGTTCCATACACTGATTTAGAAATAATCAATGTATGGAAAAGTCACTATCAGACAATTATTCCCGACTTAAATAATCCTCAAAAAGCTGTTGCGGTTGATGATTTGTCTAGTCCTAATACTTATAACTTTGTTGTAACGCTAAAAGATAAGGCAACTATTACAAAAGACGGTGCTGTAATTGGCGGAAACAAGATTAAAATAGGTTTGCCCGTTATGCTGGAAGGGTTTAGTTACAAACTCAGCGGTGTTGTTTCCGATGTGCGTATAGTCGAAAATCAATAAATTCAATATGAACGAAGTAATAAAATCATCAAAAGCATTTAAATTATTAAGTTTTCTTGATTTAAATATTGAGAAATCCTTTAACGACAGCTTTTTTGTACAATTTTTTTGTGGATTAATTCAAGGCATTAGAAATTTTTTAAATAAAATAGCTACAAACTCTAATATCTTTAATTTTTTAGTTCAAAAAATCGATTTTATTATATTATTTTTAATTTCAGGCTTAATTATACTTTTAAGTTTTGGCTCAACAAAAGCAATTGGACTTGTTTCCCTTTTGGTAATTGCTTTTTCGGCTTTTAAATTATTCACAAGCAATAAAATTAAAGATATCAATAGTTTTGACGTGCCAATAGCTTTATATGTTTTAATTGCAGGGTTGAGCGTATGTTTTTCTTCTTTATTTTTGCCAAGTCTAAAAGGATATATAAAAATGCTTATGTATTTCGGATTATACCTCAGTTTTGCAAATATACTCTGGCAAAAGCCCAAAAGAATTTTGTATTTACTTATTTTTATTTCATCAATAACTATTTTAGAATCAATTTTTGCAGTTTATCAGCATTTTGGCGGGGTTATGGAAATTTCAGGGTGGCAAGATAAAACAGATGTAAACCCGGAACAGCTTTTAGACCGGGTGTATGGGACATTGAAGCCTTTTAATCCGAATTTGTTAGCAGGTTTTCTTGTAGCAGGGTTTGGTTCAATTCTTGCAAGTATCTGTTATTTTGTTAAAAAGAAAAATATTTTACTATCAATTTTATTTTTATTAGGAGCATTGATAACCCTTATAGCTATATTGTTTTCGGGTTGTAGGGGGGCATATTTGGCTGTTTTGGCAATGGGTTTTGGGGTTGTCGTAATTTCAGGACATTTAATATGGAATGATTTTCCTAATAAAAAAACCTGGAAAAAACTATGGTTGTTATGTATTTTTGCATTAATTAGTGCCGGTATTCTATTTATAATGACTTCCCCGTCATTACAACATAGAATTGCTTCCATATTTGCTTTTCGAGATGACAGCAGCAATTCTTTCAGAATGAATGTTTACGCATCAAGCTTTAAAATGTTTTTAGATAACCCCCTAATCGGTATAGGTACAGGAAATGCTACATACAGGCTTATTTACGGCTTATATATGCGAACTGGCTTTG
>JAQUYY010000048.1 GCA_028691575.1 Candidatus Gastranaerophilales bacterium | reverse complement strand
ATCATTTTTGCAATAAAGCCTAATGAAACATCACAAATCAACAATATACCGTAAATCGGAATAACTGCACTAAATGCGATTCTGAACAATTGGCTTGTTATTTGAATTATTTTATCAACCATTACACCATCTATTAAAAAATTCAGCCCAATAGGAATAGTGTCATAACTTCCCAAAACACTTCCAAAAAGCCATTGATGACCGCTTATATAAATAAAAGCCATACTTGCAATATACATATAAAATTGTCCGACAACAGGCACCTGCTGTTTTGTAACGGGGTCTAATACATTGCTGACCGCCAATCCCATTTGAATACTAAGCAGCTGTCCACCCATTTGTATTCCCATAAAAATTATTAATGCACAAAATCCTATAATAAAACCTACAAAAAATTCTTTTGCTATAAACAAACTTAAAGAAATCAATTCCGTTGGCACCTCAAACGAAGTTTTAGACAGGACAATAGGATATATAATAAAAGCAATCATCGCCGCTAAACCGGCTTTTACCCGAGCCGGAATCGGAAATGTCGAAAAAAATGGAGCAATAGAAAGCATTCCTGCCATTCTTGTCAAAACAAGAATAAAAACAATTAAGCTTTTTGTAGATAAAAATATTGATAAATCATGGTTCATAAGTTTAGTTTTCTTTAGTGAATAATACTCGGTATTTTTGCAAAAAGTTCATTGACCGTATTAACAAAAACCCCTAACATCCAAGGTAGCGTTATAATAAAAACAACTATTCCGGCTACAATTTTAGGAACAAATGTTAAAGTTGATTCTTGAATTTGTGTTATTGACTGAAATATACTTATCATAAGCCCGACAATAACACTTGTTGCCAAAACAGGTGTTGCTAGCTGAAGAATAAGAATTAAAGTCTGTTGTAATATTGAAATAAACTCTAATTGAGACATTTTATAATCCTTTAAATTACGTCATAAACCCTTCAACAAGTGACTTGGTTATCAAATGCCACCCGTCAATTAATACGAACAAAATAATTTTAAACGGAGTTGCAATCATTGGTGGGGGCAAGAAAAGCATACCCATCGATACCAGTATACTTGCAACAACTATATCAATTACCAAAAACGGAATAAATATCATAAAACCTATTTTAAACGCTGTTTTTAACTCACTTATTATAAAAGAAGGAAGCAAAACATACGTCGGTATATCATCAGTAACTTTTGGAGCATCAATTTGTGCTAAATTTATAAATAGAGCCAATTCCTGCTCTTCTGTCTGTCTAAACATAAATTCTCTTAAGGGTTCAACGGATTTTTTCAAAGCTTCTTGTTGTGTTATTTCATTCTTCATATAAGGCTGAAAAGCCTGGGTATTAATTTTGTTAAACGTAGGAGCCATAACAAAAAAAGTAAGGATTAGCGCTAATCCTACAATAATTTGAGAAGGAGGCAATGAAGAAGTACCTATTGCCTGTCTTGTAAGTGATAGAACAATTACCATTCGTATAAAAGAAGTCGACATAATTAAAATACTTGGAGCAAGAGTTAAAACAGTTAACACAACTAATAACTGAACACCTTTGCTGAATTCTTCCGGCGAATTTGTCGTCCCTAAATTTATGCTTACGCTAGGCAAAACCGATTGTGCAGAAGCTATCATCGTTCCAAAAAATATTGCAATTAAAGATAGAAATAAGCTATTCCAAACTTTGTTTCCCATTTCCCAATCTCCCCTTGAGCAGTTTTTTGCTCCCCATTCTTACTACATTATTATTAATTTTATCAATTTATTCATCATCTCTAAAGTTGAATTTACCCTGTTTTAAGATAATTCAATATATTTTTTTCAAAAGATTTATCTTTTTCATATTCATCTTTTAAAATTTTTACACTCTTAACATTTATTATACCATTATATAAGTCTTGCAGATAGTTATCAATGCCAATCAATTTGAGCATTTCAACCTTATCGGCATCAAACACATTAATATTCTTTTCAAAATAGCTATAACTAGCTTGTAATTTACTTTTTGAAGCAAAAAGAATAATATTAATCAATCCTTCGGGTTTTTGAGATAATTCAATAATATCCGTATAAAACCGCTCATCACCGTACATTGAAGGGAAAATTAATATTTCTTTATAAACATTTTGATATGTTTTTAACATTGATTTAAAAATTATATTTTTTTCACTATCAATTTTACTATGGCTAAATATATTCGCACCGATTAACCCTCGTTTTGACAGTATTTTAGAAATTTCTTCCAAAAATTCTTCCGTCATAAACCGATATGGCATACCATCATTTGAAAAAATATCTAAAATTATTAAATCATATTTTTTCTTGCTGTTTCTGACAAAAACCCTTGCATCCTGCAAATGAACTTTTGTTTTTTCATTTTCTTCAAAACCAAACCAATCCTTCGATATATTTATAACTTTATCGTCAATTTCAACAATATCAATACAATTGACGATATTTGAAACAGAAAGAATATCTTTTACAAGCCTTCCTGAGCCTAAACCCAAAATCAAAACATTTTTTATATTTAAATTCATAAAAAATGGAATTAAAAAATAATTCATATGGGGCAAATTGCCGCTACAACCATTATAATCTACAATTCCAGCCTGATAAGCATCATTGAATTTCATAAATTTTCCGGCTTTATTTTCAACAATTTTTATTTCATTAAAATCAGATTCTATAGAAAAAAGCTCTTTTTCGCTATTTAAAAATTTTTCAAAAAGCTCCTCATCTCCTTTTGCGAAAGATGTTTCAACTTCTATATCAGGGTAAATCAGCATATTAGTTTACTTTCACATACTCAATAAATTTATCTAAATTTTTATTCCAAGAACCGTTCCAATTATCAAGTATAACATCAGCAGGTGTTTTATGCTGTTTTGTTAAGTCTTTTATACAATCCAAATAAATTGATTCATCTTCATTTCTATAATTATAGTCTCTAAAGGTTTTTAGAGACTCTTGAGCTATTTCTAAAAACTCTAATGCGAAATTTTGAACTTTTTTTCCTTGAATTTCTGTATCTAAAGCAGTTTTAGGCACTTCATTTCTCATTTTTTCGATATCTTCAAATTTCCAATTTTTAGTTAAATTAAAAACAGCATCTATTGCAGAAGGATTATACAAAATCCCCTTCCAAAGTGCAGGAATAGCCATTTGCAGATTGTTTTTTTGGCTGTCAAATCCTCTTAATTCAATAAAATTTTTCAGCCTGACATCAGGAAAATACAAACTGCAATGCAAGTCCCAATCTTCAATAATTGCTTGAGTTTGAGCATATCCATTGCTTAAAAATTCTTTAAAAGTGATGCCGTTCATTTTTATAAAATTATTATTTCTTTGGATAAAAATCATAGGAACATTAAGCAAAACATTGACATAATTTTCAAAAGAAAAATCCTTACCGTTGCTGTTTATAAGACTTTTGCTAACTAATCCGCATCTGTTGTTATCGGTATCAAGCCAACTTTTTGCTCTAAAAGACTTATATCCGTTAGTTTTACCATTTCTTATCGGAGAATTTGCAAACATAGCAGTAATAACAGGTGTAATTTTAAGCGCAAGAGCAAGTTTTTTCATTGCATCTTGTTCGTCTTCAAAATCAACAGCAACTTGAATCCCGGCAGTTTCTCTCATCATAACCATTGATAAAGAGCCCATTTTAGATAAATATTCGCTCATAAAACCATATCGTTTTTTAGGAATAACATTAATATTCTCAAAAGTTGAAACAGGCTGAGCACCACACCCTAACCACAAAAACCCCATTTCATCAGCATATTGAGCCGTTATATTATTGTAAGATTTTAAAATGTTATTTATCGAATGGATGCTGTTTTGTGGAGAAGTGCTAAATTCAAACTGGCATCCTGGTTCTAGCGTTATAAGATTTCCGTGGTTTTTTAAGCCGATTAAATTTTCACCTTCAAAAATTAAATCCCATTTTAATTCTTTATGAATTTTGTACAAAAAATCTCTTATACCGTTTGATTGTGAATAATCACAGGCATTATAATTATTTTTTAGAACAGGGAGTTTTTCAAATTCAATTCCTGTTTTAAAATTACTTTTAGGCTTACATCCATCAAAAAAAACTTTTGACAAAAGAGTTTTATCTAATACGGAATTATTTTTTTGGGTAATAATAGACATATCAGCTCTCTTTATTTTATACTTTTGTTAAGTATATCATAAAAATATTAGATTTAAATTAGACAGTAAGCTTTTTGGAGTAACATTTTGAATTATTTACAACGGGCAAGAGAATTTAAAACAAAAAAACGATTGGGTCAAAATTTTTTGATTGATGCTAATGTGATTTCAAAAATAATTGAAGAAGCTGATATTTCAAAAAATGATATTATCCTTGAAATAGGTCCTGGAGCCGGTTTCATAACAGAAGAACTTGCAAAACGAGCCAAAAAAGTTATTGCTATTGAGCTTGATAAGGATGCTGTTTTTGAAATTTCAAAATTACCGTTTGGTAATATCGAAATAATTAACGAAGACATCTTAAAGGTAGATATATCAACGCTTTGTGATGTTCCGCTAAAAGTAGTAGCAAATATTCCATATTACATCACAAGTCCGATTATTGCTCATTTATTGGGCGAAATTTATGAAAAAGAAAACAAAAACAGAAATTCAATAAAAGAAATTATTTTAATGGTTCAATATGAAGTAGCCCAAAGGATTGTAGCCAATCAAAACAGTCAATCAAAAGAATATGGGCTTCTTTCAATTCTTTCAAATTTTTGGGCTGAAACAAATATAATTCAAAAAGTACCGGCAAGAGCTTTTTATCCATCGCCCAAAGTCGATTCTGCTCTTGTAAAGTTTGAAATACAACAAAATCCTGCAATTGAGTCTGATAATCTTGAGTTTTTACACAAGGTAATTAAGGCATGCTTTGGCACAAGAAGAAAAAATATTAAAAATGCTCTAAAAAACGGCGGTTTTGCTGCTGAAAATATTGAAAAAGCATTGCTTCAAGCAAATATAGCCCCGACAACAAGAGGGGAAAAATTAGGGTTGGAAGAATTTAGCAAACTAGCTGAGGCTCTTAAAAATGCAAAAAATTAAGGTGAAAACACCTGCAAAAATTAATTTAACCCTTGATATTAAAGGTAAAAGAGCTGACGGGTTTCACGAAATCTCAAGTATAATGCAAGCTATCAGCTTATTTGACTATTTAACAATTGAAGTTAATAATTCGACTGAAAATCAAATAATTCTATCCGGAAACAGTGCCCAAATTCCTTATGACAAAACCAATCTGGCTTATAAGGCATGCCAATTATTTTTGGATGAAGCTAAAATTCAAAATAAAGAAATTTTAATTAATATTGAAAAAAATATTCCGATTGCAGCAGGATTAGCAGGTGGAAGCTCAAATGCAGCAGGAGTTTTGTGGGGATTAAATAAAATTTTTGATAACATTTTATCAAAAGAAAAAATCGACAATTTAGCTTCAAAATTAGGCTCAGATGTTAATTTCTGCCTCTATGGAGGAACTCAATCGGCAACCTCTAAAGGTGAGATTTTACAAAAATTATCAACACCAAATTTTAAAATTATCCTTGTCAATCCGAACATACATATTAGTGCAAAAGAGGCCTATCAGAGACATTCAGAGCTTGAAACAAAACCTCAAAATAACAATTCTAAAAAAATGATTGAAGCAATAAACAACAATAACCCTTCAAATATTGCAAAATGTTTAAGCAATAATCTTGAAAGTAGTATTTTACCTAATTATTCGAAAATACAAGAGCTAAAAATATTATTAAAACAAGCAGGGTGTATAAATACTTTAATGTCAGGCAGCGGCTCAACGGTTTTTGGTATATATGAAAATAATATAAATTTAGAAAAATTTGACAAAATTTGGATTTATAACGCCCAAACCATTGATTATGGAGTTAGCCAATAATATTCTTATAAAAATATCTTATTAAATCAGGAAAAAACACTTGATTTATTTAAATTACATGTTATTCTTTTAAAATAGAAATCTTTAGGAATAAAATATTTAAATGAAATCATTTGTAAACAATAATAGACGAAGTTAATAAAGACTCAAGAAAAGAGGCTTTATTTGCTGAGTATATCGCATTTAATAAAAAAAGCCTCCTTAATATAGGGGGCTTTAAGTTTATTTACAAAAAATATTTCAGCTAACAATTTTTATAATCAGAAGGTTTTAAACACATGACAAACAAAACTAAAAACAATTTAATTGGAGATAATTACATGAATATAAGAAGAAACCGACGAAAAAATGTTGCTTCAACTAAAGCAACAACAACGTTTAAGAAGTTAATGAACCTCGCTTGGGGTTTATAGTATTGATTTTTTCGGAGGCATCAAACTAAAAAATGACCATTGGTATAACAACAAAAATATTTTCATCATTAGCAAGTGATTCATCATTAGCCGGACTAGCCACAAAAGATATGGTTGAAAACGTTGGCAGAACGGTAATGGAAAAGAAAGAAAGCAGCAAAGTTTCAGAAGAACTTGGAAACTACGCAGCAAAAGAAAAATGTATTGAAGAATTCGGAACATCAGCCCTTTGGCTTGGCGGAATTCCTCTTTTGAAAAAAGCATTTAATTCAACTGTCTTTAAAAAAGCCGGTTTAAATGCAAATGCAGATTACGACCTTTTTGAAAAACAAGGCATTCAAAGTATCGAAAATAATGTCAAAAAATTCGCAGATTCAGGAAAAGAAATCGTAAAAGAAGCAGCTAAAATCGCCGAAAAACAAGATTTATACAAAAAATTAAGCAAAATAAGAGCAGTATCAACAACAGGCATTGCTTTAGTTGCCTTATTTGCTTTTCCGGTTGCTAATCATATGTATACAAAGAAAAATATTGTAGATACTGAAGAAAGAAAAGAATATAACTCAAATATCATTCACAAACCTACGTTTACAGCATTCACGAATATTGTTTCTAAGCCATCTTTTACCGGTGGAAGTTTCTTAACATGGCTTGCCAATCCTTTAAATAATACTCAAGTTTTAGACTTAGGAATCAGTGCCGGAAGAGTTTCTAGCTCAAGACCAATAACAGGAGCTGCTTTCCCGGAAAAACATGCGGAAGCCATTGAAGTAGGTGCAAAAGAACTTGGTGTTGTTTATTTCTTATATCAAGGTGGAAAGCATATTGCAAAAGGATTAGAAAAAGCCTTTGCTAAATTCGGAAAACCTATTGCGCTTCCTTTTGAAGTTCTTGCAGATGAAAAATTATCAAAAAAATTACAAGATGCAATTAAACCCGGAAAAATTCAAGACGAAGTTTTAAATTTTACTAAAAAAGGCGAAGCTGAAATAATTAACTTTATTGATGATGAATTAAAAGCCGGAAATGGCGAATTTAAAAACTTTACCTTAAAAGCTGCTCAAAAATCAGGTTTAATAGATGTTGTTGAAGGAATTAGAAATCCTCTTAAAAAAATCAATACAGATAAAATTGTAGAATTAAACAAAGAATTAGGCAAATTTATTGAAGCCGGTGCTGAAGCAGGAACAAAAGAAATAACCTCTGATAATTTTGTTAAAAATATTTTAAACAACAAAAAAGCAGCCGTTGCTATAAATATTGCGTCTTGTTGTATAGCCTTATCTTATATAATTCCAAAAGCACAATATTCACTAAGAAAAGCTCTTACGGGATCTCATGGATCACCGGGTGTAGCAGAATATAAAAATCAATTCTCAAAAACAGCTTAAATAATCAAAATTTTAAAAGATAGATTAATAAATGCACTTTATCTATATAAATATTCCGCTGTTTTTTCTATTCCGCTACCAGCATGATGGCTAGGATAAATGGAATAAAAAGGAAGCAATCCTCTTGAAGTTAATATCACTACATATAAGTCTTTTCCGTAGGTATTAGGCCCTTTTTTCCCATTTATATCAATAAACATTCTAGCCTTTGCATTGGCCATGTCCGGATGCCAGGTTTCCATTATTATGAACATTCCATTATTAAGAATTGCACCGGGACAATAACGTGAAAACATATCTTCAAATGGAGTTGATCTTGCTACTTCCAATCCATTGTCTAACCTATAACCTCTTGTGGCGGTCCAGCAATTATTTCTTGTTTGTTCTCCCGGACATTCTTTAATTGAATTAAAATATATTTTATAAATCGAAGGAAAGCAATTTGCATCCCAATCGGTACAATTGGCAGGAAGCCCTCCATCATTATCCAAAAACATTAATTGTGTCGCCTGAGACAAATCAGCATAAGCTTTTTTCCATGCTACTTTTAACGCTGCATCGCTTGTCGTGCCAAATAGCATTGGTGTTACAATTGAAGCTATTATTCCTATTATGGCAATTACTATTAATGTTTCTGCCAACGTGAATCCCGACTTCTTTTTCATGACAATGCTTCCTTTCTCTGCCTAAAAATATAAATATATTTGCATTTTCATAATTAAAATAGCTATAAATCATGATATACCATGATTTTCATGATTTGTAAAGCTATATTTCATGCGTAGAAAGGATTATAGGTTAAAAGATTTCAAATTGCCGTATCCCATGTGGCTCATGAGTTTTCACAAATTAAATCCCCGAAAACATGATGAACACATGGGTTGCATGGTTTAAAATCTTGATATTCTTTTACAACAAGAGTTATAATGATATTTGTATTAAAATTATAATGCTGTTTTGAATTTTATAAATAAAAAAAACTGCCTTTTACGGCAGCTGTTAAAAAAAATACAAACCAAAAATTTCTTTTTGGTAAATTTATTATATATCTTTTTAAATTAAAAAGCAACTTTTTAATATTTTCTTAATAATTAATTATTTGAGCAATTTTAGCTCAAAATCAGAAGAATTGAAGTAATATTTTGCATTTAAGGGTAAAGTTGCTTTTGTTTTGTCATGACTTGCACAAAACCCATACCCAACCGGGATTTTAAGATTTTCAGCCATATTTTTTAAAGTAGGAAACAAAATTTCTTTATCTTCCATTCTCGTAAATTGAGAAAATAAAATTCCCTTAATATCCTTTAAAATACCTGCCAAACTCAACTGAGTAAGCATTCTATCGATTTTATAGCAAGGCTCTGCAACATCTTCCAATAAAAGTATTTTGTTTTTTAAATTAGGAAAATAAGGCGTTCCCAAAAGCCCCGTTAATACAGTTAAATTTCCGCCAAATAATTCTCCTGTAACTGTACCTTCATTAATGCAGGTATATTCAACAGGATTTTCGTAATTATATGGGTATTCTATCTTTCCTTCCAAAATTTCAAAAAAATTATTTACCGTATATTCATCATTTTCTTCATTTCCAAAATCAGACAAAAACAAAGGACCATGAAAGGTTTGGAGGTTTGCATATTTATAAAAAGCACAATGTAAAGCCGTTATATCACTGTATCCAATAAAAATTTTAGGATTGTTTTTAATAATTTCATAATCAATTTTATTCAAGAGCCGATAAGTACCATATCCACCCCTGGTGCACATTATAGCTTTGATTTTCTCATCCACAAAAAAGTTCATTAAGTCATTTAAACGATTTTCATCTTTTCCCGCCAAATAATTGCTTTTATCAAAGGCATGCGGGGCAATTTTTATCTTGTATCCTTTTCTTTCAAAAAAATTGACAGCATTTTTAAGCTGAATTTGATAATTCTCCTTAACAGCACCTGCAGGGGAAACCACCCCTATTGTATCGCCTTTTTTTAGCGAAAGTGGTTTTTTACTCATCTTAATGAACCGATAAAAATCTGTATAATCATGGTAAAGTTATTATATAACAGTTTGGATATTTTTGCAGAAGTAAAAGGTTTAGTTAATGTCGAATTCATATGTTCCTTTATATAGAAAATACAGACCTCAAAAGTTTTCGGACTTTGTGGGGCAGGAAATTGTTGTAAAAGCACTTTCTAATGCTATTAATTTAAACAAAGTAGCACATGCCTACTTATTTTGCGGGCCTAGAGGGACAGGTAAAACTTCAGGAGCAAGGATTTTAGCAAAAGCATTAAGCTGCAAAAACGGACCTACCCCCGAACCTTGCGGAGAATGCGCAAGCTGTACAGATATTACAAACGGAAATTGCCTTGATGTAATTGAAATCGATGCTGCCAGTAATCGTTCAGTCGATGATGCAAGGAATTTGCTTGAAAAAGTACAATTTGTACCTGTTTCAGGCAAATATAAAATTTATATAATTGACGAAGTTC
>JAQUYY010000047.1 GCA_028691575.1 Candidatus Gastranaerophilales bacterium | reverse complement strand
CTTTACACTTATTATAATACAATATTTTATTCATATACAAAATATATTAAGAAAAATTCATTTGAACAGTGGAAATGGATTATTTAATGAAGTTTTCTGTTATTTATTGTATAAATAATATTATGTTACAAAACCAAAATGAATTTATGAATTTAACAGAAAGAACATTAAAAGCACTTGAATGGCAGACTATTTTACAAGAACTTTCTAAACGTGCAACATCTGTTGTCGGCAAAGAAAAGTGTGCTAATGCTGAATTTTTTACAGATATCGACAGAATAAAAATCGAGCTTTCATACACAACGGAAGCAAAATATATCCTTGATGTGCCTCAAAAACCTCCATTTGGAGGAATAAGAGATGTCAGAGAATCCTTACAATTATGTAATGTAGGACAAAATTTAAAGAATGCAGAGTTAATTGATATTGCCAATACAATAAAAGCTTCAAGGCTGATAAAATCATTTTTAGCCCGATATCAAAAAGAAACATCTCATTTATTCAGCTTTTCCACTAATTTGTTTGAAGATAAACAACTTGAAAATGCTATTTTAGATATATTTGATGAAACCGGAAATATTCTTGATACGGCAAGTATTGAATTGAAGAGGCTTACAACAGCATTAAAAGATAATATTCATAACTTAAAATCGAAATTGAATTCTCTTCTTAATTCTTCTTCTTTTCAAAAATATCTTCAAGAATCTGTGTACACGCAACGGGATGGAAGGTATGTTTTTCCCGTAAAAGTTGATTTTAAGGCAAGTGTACCGGGAATTGTGCATGATATTTCTGCAAGTGGTGCAACTTTATTTATTGAGCCAAAATCAATTGTTGAGATGAATAATAGAATCAGAGAAATTGAAATCCTTACAGACAAAGAAATCAAAAGGATTTTAGCTGAATTATCGCAGTTAGTCAGAGAAAAAGTCACAGAAATTACTTATAATATCGATTTGTTAGCAGAAATCGATTTTATTTTTGCAAAAGCACAGTATAGTGTGGATTTAAAAGCAACTGAGCCAAATTTAAATGAAAAAAAAATAATTTCATTAAAAAATGCAAGACATCCTATACTTTCAGCCACAATTGAAAAAGTTGTGCCTAATGATTTTGAAATAGGCATAACCGCAGATTCAATGATAATAACAGGATCTAATACCGGCGGGAAAACTGTTATGCTGAAAACGGCAGGACTAAGTGTGCTTATGACAAAAGCAGGACTGCATATTCCTGTAGATGAAGCTGATATTTATCCTTTTGAAAGAATTTTTGCAGATATTGGCGATGAACAAAGCCTCGTTCAGAGTTTGTCAACATTTTCGGGGCATATGACCCATATTATTAATGTTCTCAATAATTCTAACGACAAAACTCTTGTTTTACTTGACGAAATAGGAGCAGGAACAGATCCGTCAGAAGGCTCGGCACTTGCTCAAGCAATTTTGGAAGGATTAAAAGAAAAAGGAGCTATTACAGTTGTTACTACTCATTATGGTGAATTAAAAGCATTGGCGTATATCAAAAAAAGATATGAAAACGCAAGCGTAGAGTTTAATACAGAAACTTTATCTCCCACATATAAGTTATTAATTGGAATTCCGGGCAAAAGCAATGCCATAACAATTGCCCAAAATTTAGGACTTTCTGCCAATGTAGCAGAAAATGCATTAAATATTTATCACACACAAAAAGATCCCTCAGGTAAGGTTATGGAAGGTTTACAGCTCACTCAGCAAAAACTTTCTAAAAATGTTGAAGAAACAAAAATAGCTAAAAAGGAAGCTGTCAGCTTAGAGCAAGAATATAAAGAAAAATTGGAAAAATTACGAACTGAAAAAACAAAAACAGTAGATGTTTTTAAGAAAAAATTTAATTCTGAAATTCATAAAGCAAAAGAAGAAATTAAAGAAATTTTAAATGAAATCAGAGCATCAAAAAGTGAAAAAATTGCCCGCCGTTCATTATCAAGGTTGGGTAAAATTGAAAGTCGATTTGGTGATTTAGCATCTCAAGAATTAGAAGAAATCAAACCCGAATATAAAAATTTAAATAAAGATGAAATAAAAATAGGAGATATTGTTTTAGTTAAAAACTTAGACCAAGAAGCTGAAATCCTTTCCTTGCCTGATAAAAATGACAATATACAAGTTGCTGTCGGAAATTTGAAAACAACTATTAAACTCTCTAAACTTGCAAAATCTAAAAAAAGAACCAAAAAAGTTATTAAATCTGCAATTTCTTACGAACAAAAAGGATTTGCATTTAGAAGGACAAATATTTCAAACAAATTGGATTTGCGAGGAAAAAGAGTTGAAGAGGGACTTGATGAATTAGAAAACTACCTTGATGATGCAAGTTTGGCAAATCTTTCCCCTATTACGATTATACATGGGCATGGAACAGGCGCAATGAAAGAAGCGGTAAGAGAATACCTCAAAACCTCGCCTTATGTAGCAAAATTTAGAGCCGGTGAAAAATCCGAAGGTGGCGATGGAGCTACAATAATAGATTTAGTTTAGCCTTTTTAAAAGGATTTATACTCTACCTGCTATTTCATAATGGGTTAAAACCGCTTAATCATGCTATCTGTTTATTTTTTTAATTTTAAGGAAATTTTGACAATGGCTGATTTCAATTTTAGTTCAAAATCACGACAACATCTTGCATTATAGCCTTTTTCACGAATTTTTGCAGTTAAAAGTTTCTCGTTAAAAATTGCTAACCCCTTTTCTCTGAACAAATGCCAGTTTTTTTTAGGTTCAAAAAAACTATGCCAATCTTTTGTAAGCCATTTAATTAAATGGTTTTTAAAATTAGCACTCATCGGAGCAATTCCTTTAAAATAATTGCCGGAAGGACCAAAATCAATACATTTATTTAAAAGTGTATGAGTAGCAGGACAAACATTATTAATATCATTGATAATATTCTTTGAGACAAAAAAGCAGTTAGTTCGAACCCAGCTTGAAACATCATAACCATCTAATGTTATATCAGAATTTTTTATTGTATCAATTATGCCGATTATAGCATTTTCCCTAATAGTTTTAGCAAGATTTTTTTGTTTTAAAACACAGTCTATATAATGCTTTCCATAAACCAAAAAAGAATCATTGACAAATAAAATTGCATCGTATTTAATATAATTTTCTTTTAAGTAGTCAAGCCCTCTTTGATAGCCCGAAAATTCTCTTAATTCATCATTTCCGTTAATTTTTATCGTATTATCATCAATTTTTTCAATATAATTATCGATAATTCTATTATCAACTCGGATAATTTTTATATTAGAATTTTTAAATTTTCTCAATGCAACTTGTAAATATTCAAATGCATCAGGATATTTTATATTGTCATATTCCAGATAAATAATTGCCAGATTATTTTTCACGATTAACCTCTTTTTATAAAGTATACCATATAATTTGTATGGTATAATCCTAATAGCAATAAAAACAAGGCAGTAAGAGTGTTTAAACTAAAATATAACATATTCGTATCTATTCATGTGTTTTTCAATTTAATTAATTATATTTTACTGATTAAAATTTTTGGAATCAGCAGTAAAGCTGATGCTTATTACATTTCAGTAACAATACTTGCTGCATTGCAGTCTATAATGGCAATGCCGATTGAACAGTTTATGTTTTTTTATAATGATTACAAAAAAGAAAACAGACAAAAATCTTCTCATTTTTATTTTGAATGCTTTTCTCTAGTTTTATTGATAGGAATTATAGCTTTTGTATTGCTTGAACTCCTTTGCATACCTATAATTAAACTGTTTGCTTTTGGAATAGATCTATCAAGACTTGCCATTTTAAAAGAACTTATGATGATAAACATAATCGGGCTTGTAGTTTATCCATTGTACTCATTGAATGACAGGTTTTTGAACGCAGAGCAAAAATTTTCTATTCCATACATTTTGATGGGAATACCAACATTTTTTGTCAGTATGAGTTTGTTAGGGCTGTTTTTAACAAAAAGCAATTATATTCAATCACTGGCATGGGCAAGAACCGTCGGTGTTATACTATGTGCGCTTATAGAAACATTTATAGTGTTAAAAATTCTCGGTAAAATTGAATTCAGAAAACCGACTAAAAAATTAATCGATTTTATAAAAAACAGCACTATGACACGAATTGGCTATGGAATACACGATATTCTCGCCCCTATGATTATAAATAACGTTCTTGTAATGTTTTCAACCGGTGCAGTTTCAATTTATTACCTTGCAAAAAAAATAGCCGATACATTAAACTTAGTTGCAATCGGACCTGCCGAGAGAATTTTATCGGCAAAAATTTCCGAACTTTTTCCTGCAAAACAAATTGAAAAAATTAAAAGTTTGTCTAAAGAATTTAGCTCAAAATCGGTTATAATGTTTATTTTAGCTGTGTCTATAATTTTCATTATTAATCCGTATTTGCTCAAATATTTGTCATCAAAAAACCTTACCTTAGATGACATAAATACGGTTAATTTTATGTTTTTAGCGCTATCCGGCTGGCTTTTTATCGTATGGCAGGAAAGACCTTATCTATTTATTAATATCGCATCAAAAAAAAGTAAATATATGATAATTTCAAACGGAATGTTCATTGTACTTTTTCCTATATTAATATTTTTGCTAAAAAACTCACTAAATCTTTTTGCAATCCCGGCAAGTGCAATTATTTCGCAGTATGTTACATATAATTTTCAAAAATTCTTTGCAAACAGACTTATTAGAGAGGCTGTAAATGAGCAATAAGAAAAAAATTATTTATTTAGATGCTGTGTATCCTCTGCCAATCAATAACGGAGGGAAAAAAGGAAGCTGGGCTTTTATTAAGGAAATATCAAAAACCCCTGATTTTGATTTTACTTTGATTGTCGGAAAAAGCAAAAATGATGAGGATTTATTGCAAAATACAGGTATAAACTATAAAGTTTTTGAACATGATTATTCGGATTTTAAGCAGTCAGTTTCGCAAAAAATTTCAATGTTTTTAAACTTTATTTTAAAAAAAGATGATGCCCTACTGCCACTGAGGTTTGAAAATACAAAATGCGCAAAATACCTAGAATCACAGACTCCGGATATTGTAATTTTAGATAGCATTCGCTCATATAATATGCTTCCTGCGAACTTTAAAAAAATATTAATGACAAATAAAAAAGATAAAAAAACTAAATTTATATATATTTCCCAAAATGCAGAATTTCAATATATTAAGGACTTAGGCAAATTAGAGGGCATATTTTCTTTTAAAAAATATCTTTATTTGTTTGATGTTTATAAGACAAAACATCTTGAGAAAAAAATTATGCAAAATACCGATGGCGTTATTTTTGTTTCTAAAACGGATGAGGCACTTTTTAAGAATAAATTGAAAATTACCCCTAAAAAATCAATTTATGCTCCGCCACTTTTGGATAAAAAAGAAAAGTTGTGGAATTATTCCCCGAACAAAACCTTGCTTTTTGTTGGTGCATATGACTTTTTGCCTAACATTGATGCTATTAAGTGGATATGCAAAGAATTGTCGCCAAAATTGCTTGAGTCAGATAATGAAATAAAAATTTTTATAGCCGGAACTTCTAAAAAAAATATTGATTTTAAAATTCCCTCTAATGTAGAGTTTTTAGGGTTTGTAACGGATAAAAAGTTAGAATTATTACATTTGACCTCAAATTTGTACATTTGTCCAATTATTTACGGTGCAGGGGTAAAAGTTAAACTGCTTGATGCAATTTCTTATCAAATGCCGATTGCATCAACTCAAATTTCGCTTGATGCTATTTCATTTATTTCGCCAAAAGCAATAATTGATAGGCAAAATAATGCCCAAACAGCTCAAAACATTCATAATTTGTTAAACGATAAAACAGCATTACTAGAATTTCAAAAAAGTACCTATGGTAATATAGAAAGTTATTATGAAGCTAGGATTAATGAATTAAACCGGTTTTTAGCTTCTGTATAAAAAGTTATGCCACAGGTGGCACAAATACTCTTGCTGCCATTTCTTTATCCAACATAAAGATTGCATTGCCATTTTCACCGATTAATTTTAGTTTGCTTAAAATATCACCTGCGGTTAATTCTTCTTCTATCTGTTCTGTTACAAACCATTGAAGAAAAGAATTTGTTGCATGATCTCTTTCTTCAATAGATACATCAACAAGTTTATTTATGCAAGATGTGATAAATTGTTCGTGTTTTAGAGTTTCTTCAAAAACTTCAGTAATTGAATTCCATTCGGTTTTAGGTTTTTCAATTTTATCAAGAATAATTTTTCCGCCCCTATCCAAGATATAATTGTACATTTTCATCGCATGAAAATTTTCTTCTTGAACCTGAACTTGCATCCAATTAGCAAAACCTTGTAACCCTATAGAATTACAATATGCAGCCATTGATAAATATAAATAGGATGAAAATAATTCTTCATTCAGTTGTTTATTGAGTACCGTTTGCATTTTTTCTAATAACATTGGTTTTCTCCTTTATACATTTTGAATTTCTTGTATTTCGGCTTCGTCATTTTTATTTACTAATTTCTTTTTTTTAACTTTTCTTTTTAAATACGTTTTGGTTTTTTGAATAGCATCCATCTCATTGTAGAATAAATGCTTTGAACCGATTTGTTTTATTATACCAAGATTTTTAAGTTGTTCTTCAATTTTTTTGTTGTTAATAACCAGCATTACTTTAATATGTTGGCTTTTTAGCCTGATAATTATATCTTCAAGGGCAAATACAGCTGAAATATCCATTAATGAGGATGAATCATAGTTTAATATCAAATATTTAGTTCCTAATAATTCATCAAAATGTGAAATAATTTGAGTTGCCGAGCCGAAGAAAAATTGCCCTTCAATATGAACTATACGGATTTCATGTTTTGTATCAACTTCAATTTGTTTTTCAAGTTTGCGAATTACTTTATCCTTAACTTCTTTAACATCAACACTGGTTTGTTTAGCAACCCTTTGTGCAAATAGTAATGCGGAAAGGGTAATCCCTGCACCAACAGCGAATATTAAATCATAAAATACAGTTAAGAAATAAACAATTGCCATAACGTATAAATCATGTCGGGGTGCATATTTTAAGACTTTAATAAATTTAAAATCTATAATATCAGAGCCAACTTTCATTAAAATACCCGCCAAAACTGCCATTGGAACATTTTTAACAAGCACTCCAGCACCCGCAAGCAAAGTTACAAGAAATAATGCGTGAATAATTGCTGATAATCTGGTTCTTCCACCTGATTTTATATTTACAACAGTTCTCATTGTAGCTCCTGCTCCTACAATTCCACCGAATAAACCTGCTATAGCATTACCTATACCTTGTCCGAACAATACTTTATCGGGATTGTGTTTTGTTTTTGTAACCGAATCAATTACAAGGGCTGTTAATAGCGAATCTACCGCTCCAATTATTGCAAGAGTTAATGAAATAGGGATTAATGTTAATAATGTTTTAACTGATAAAATAGGCATTATAATTTTAGGAATTGATGAAGATATTTCACCAATTGTGCTGACATTAAATCCTAATTTTACATTTAATATAGTTCCCACAACTAAAGCAATTAATGCTGACGGCACAATTCTGTTTATTTTTTGAGGAGTGAAAAAAACTATTATTAAAGTAATTAAACCCAATAATAACGCTTCATAATTAAGTTGCGAAATACTATTAGGGTAATTAATTATCGTATTTATTGGAGAGCCAATAACATTTGCTCCCATGAAAGGGTTGGATTGCAAAATTATAATAATCGAACCAATGCCACTCATAAACCCTGATATCACAGGATATGGGACATATTTTACAATACCGGCTAATCTTGTTAATGATAATAAAATCTGAAAAATTCCTGCTAATACTATAATAGTAAAAATTGTTTTGGGATCATTTGGATACATTGCAATAGCTGATGCAACAATAACGGTCATAGGACCTGTAGGACCTGAGATTTGAACAGATGCTCCGCCAAAAACCGCTGCTAAAAAGCATAATACAATTGCGCCATATAGTCCCGCTAATGCTCCTATCCCACTTGCAACACCGAAAGCTAATGCCAGTGGAATAGCAATAATTCCTGAAGTTAATCCGCCTAATAAATCACCTTTTAATATTGATAGCAATTCTTTTATGTTTAATTTGTTATTTTCTCTCGCATTTTCAGCCATTCATCTCCCCTACAAAACAATTTTTTATTTTTTTATATTATATCATTTAAAGCGTATAAAAAAAGTTTTGAGCTTTTTTCTTAACAACAGACATTATTAATAATTTTATTATTTATATAACCTTGCAAATTATCGATGGTCGTTTTCAAAATTCGTCCGATAGCTTCTTTTGTATCAAAAGCCACATGTGGAGTTACAACTACATTTGGCATACTTAATAATCTGTGATTTATAAGTGTTTTTGCCAGGCAATCTTGTTTTACGCAATCAATTTTTGCTAAATATTGTTCTTGATTGGCTAAAATATCTTCACACTCCACCACATCTAAACCTGCAGCTGCAACTTTTTCTGATACCAATGCTTTATATAAAGCTTCCGTATCAACGATTTCCCCACGAGCTGTATTGATAAAAACAACACCATCTTTCATTTTAGAAAAAGCATCATTATTTATCATATGAAAATTTTCTTTAGTAGACGGCGCATGAATTGAAATAATATCAGATTCACTGTATAACTCGTTTAAATTAACATATTTTACCTTATATTTGCTAATCAACTCCTTTTTAGGAAACGGGTCATACGCCAAAATTTTCATTCCAAAACCATGTGCAATTCTGATAGCATTAGAGCCGATTGCACCAGTTCCGATAATTCCAATATTTTTATCAATTAAATCAATGCCGATATATTTATGCGTATTAATTGTTCCTTCTTGCAAATCAGAATATGCAATGTTAATTTTCCTTGCAACATTAAGCAAAAGTCCGAATGCAAATTCTGCAACAGTTGCATCTCCATATCTTGGCACATTTACTACTGCTATATCGTATTTTTTGCAGTAATCCAAATCTATATGGCTAAATCCGGTCGAGCGAGCAGATACCATTTTTAAATTTTGAAATTTTTTCATATAATTCGCATTAACTCGTGAATCTGTAAAAATTGAGATAATTTCAGCATCTTTGTACCTGTCAATCTCTCTTTCGCAAACAAGGTGAAAATTATCCGTAACAAACGTATAGTCAATTTCATTGGGCATATTTTTTATTAAAAATTCTTTTTCATACTCTTTTACATCAAAAAATATAGTTCTAATTTTTTTCACTTCTTTTACCTCTGCAATTTATTTGTACTCTGAACATTTTGCAATAGCAGTGAAGTAACTTTATAACTTCTGCTTATGGCTATTATATCATCTCTATAGACAAGTATATCAATATTTTTAACATTATTACCAACTTCAAATCTGATATTCGGCGCAATAGCATTATAGACAAAAGAATCATTCATAATTTCTGCTCTGACTTGACCGATTATGCCGGGATTAGAATTATCTGTTTTCGCCATTATTTTTAAATCGTAGTCACCTTTTTCCCAACCGGGTCCACATATTGCCACAATATCAAAATTAAACTCAGCCGGCAATGAGATTGCTGTAAAGCTGTCAAAAATGTTTATACAGCTTAACTTACCATTTTTAAAAGTGATATTTTCGGCAACCATTAAATATTGATTAATCATTTTTTTCTCCTCAAAATCCTCTGATTGGAAAATTTTATAAAAAAAATGTAATAATAAAAATATTAAATCGGTTAAGCTGGGAGGATAGATTTTGAAAAATATTGAGGATGTTAAAACGTTGATAATACTGATTATTATTGCGGATGTAATCGGCGGTTTAATCTACGGTTCTAAAGGAGATATGGTAGGTATTTTTAATTGTGTTGCATGGGCAGTCATTGCAGGTTTTGTTCTGGCAAACTTTGATAGCGTTTTCAAAGCCAAATAAAATCCAACATAAATTATTCTTAAAACAAAAAGAGCCTACCGGTTGGCAGGCTCTTTTTTATATTTAATTGATTTATGAAGAAGTACCGCTTTTTGCAATTATTTCTTCAGCAATATTACCCGGTACTTGTTCGTACTGGCAGAATTCCATGGAAAATGTGCCTCTGCCTTGAGTTTTGCTTCTGATATCAGTTGCATAGCCGAACATTTCAGCAAGAGGTACCATAGCATTAACTTTTTGAATGCCGGTTCCTTCAATTGCTCCCATTCCTTCAATACGACCACGTCTTGAAGAAATATCACCGATTACATCGCCTAAGTAATCTTCAGGTACTTCAACTTCAACCTTCATAATAGGCTCAAGAATAACAGGTTTTGCTTTTCTTACGGCATCCTTGATAGC
>JAQUYY010000046.1 GCA_028691575.1 Candidatus Gastranaerophilales bacterium | reverse complement strand
GCATATTTTTCATTAAAATTATGGCTCTTGGTTTTATCTAAAAATTTTATAACTTTTTCTACATCAATAATCGACAAATTTTCTTTTTCAAAAAAATATGTTGCATAATTTGGATGACATTCGGCTTTTGCAGTTATAAAATATATCGGAGAGCAGCCCCATGATTTTTTAAAAAAATATTTTGATAAAGAATTATCCATAATCTGAAGTAACGGTAAAATTTCATAATTTGTACTGTTATTTTTATTTAAATAATCAATAATAAGCTCTGTACAAAGGTTTCCTGCGCCCCTACCCATTCCGCAAACAGAAGAATCAACAATAATTTGCCTATTTAATTTTTTTTCAATCACATCAATAGCATTAGAAAAAGCCAGTTGCAGGTTGTTATGAAGGTGAATTCCTAACTTAGTATTTTTATCCAAATTTTTATCAAGAATGTCTATTGTTTGGTTAAAATCTTTTCTTGAAAAAATACCAAAA
This sequence comes from Candidatus Gastranaerophilales bacterium, assembly GCA_028691575.1. Classification (GTDB taxonomy): domain Bacteria; phylum Cyanobacteriota; class Vampirovibrionia; order Gastranaerophilales; family JAQUYY01; genus JAQUYY01. Next base: position 9,950 of record JAQUYY010000046.1, on the reverse strand, counting down.
CTATCCACAAAGTAAAAAACATGAGGTTTAATTTTATTTATTTGCTCTGTTAACATGCAAATTTCCTCAACAGAATACCGGCTCATTATCATTGGTTGTATAAAAAGTTTATATCCTTTTTGTTTAATTTTTTGTGCATTTTCAAGAGCTTTTTTCATATCTTCCTTATAAAACGCCAAACGAATTCCGTCAATTTGTGTACTTAATTTTTCAGGCAAATTATTTACATCAAATTCACCATGATTAATCATTAAAATATAATCGGATTTTTTTTCTTTGACACAGGATAAAAGCTTCTCTAATTTTGCAATTGAATTAAAAATAGTTTTATTTGAAGTTGAATTTTCTCGCGCATTAAGATATCCGCACTCAATTATATCAATATTGGCATTTTGCAATTGAGAAATAATTGCTAAAATCTCTTCGTCACAAAATTCCCAGTTATTAATATAACCGCCGTCTCTTAAAGTCACATCTAGCAAACTGATTTTATTCATAAAGCAATTTTACTGAAAACTTTATAAAATATCAAAGTTTTTAATACCTCTTTTAGAGGCGGGGTTAAAGACGTTCATATTTTTCTTATATATCTATATTTTTGGCATAAACAGCATTGCTTTCAATGAATTCACGCCTTGGTTCAACTTTTTCGCCCATCAGAATATCAAATAATTGGTCACAAACCGCTGCATCTTCAATATCGACTCTTAATAAAGTCCTATTCCCTGGATCCATGGTTGTTTCCCAAAGCTGTTGAGGCATCATTTCGCCAAGACCTTTAAACCTTTGCAGTGTAATACCTTTTTTGCCTTTATCTTCAATGAATTTTTTTAAATCTTCAAATTTCTGAATTTCAATTTCTTCTTTTTCATCAATTACCAGATATAAAATTTCTTCTTCTTCAAGCAAGAAATCTCTGATTACAGGATATGAATCTTTTATCCGTTTGTATTCAATACTGTTAATGACAAGTGAAGTGATTAAAATAGACTCATCCTCAGAATTTTGTTTAGAAACTTTGATATTATACTTATTTGTTTCCGGATTTTCTACAAGTTCCAAATCATATTGAGCCGCTTCTTCAACATTATAATTTTCAGCATGGTCAACTAAATAATTTTCCATATAAGATTTAATTTCTTCCATTTTTTCTTTATTGTCAAAATCAGTCGATTCAATCTTAGAGCCGACTAAACTTCTTACAATAATTTGCGGAATTATATTAATGATGGGATTTCTAAAAGAATTATAATAATTGCTCATATTTAAAATCAATTTTTCTAACTGCTCATCTGTGCAAGATTTTTCCCTCTTGGAATTAAACAGAGAAATATTTTTTAATGCTCTTTTTGCAAGAGTTTTTTCCAAAGTTCTTTCATCATAAATGTATTCACTTTGTTTTCCGATTGTTAATTTGAAAAGAGGAGGTTGCGCAATATAAATATAACCGTTCTCAATCAAAGGTTTGGCATATCTGAAGAAAAATGTTAGCAGCAATGTTCTGATATGTGCTCCGTCAACATCGGCATCTGTCATAATAATTATTTTATGATAACGCAGTTTTTGCAGTTCGACTTCTTCTTCATTTTTACTGATATTTACTCCTAAAGCCTGAATTAAAGATTGAATTTCATTGTTATTATAAATTTTATCAATTCTTGCTCTTTCTACATTCAGGATCTTGCCTCTTAGTGGCAAAATAGCCTGAAACATTCTGTTTCTGCCTTGTTTTGCGCTACCGCCGGCAGAATCGCCTTCTACTATATAAATTTCTGATTTTTCTGCTTCTCGACAACTGCAATCAGCAAGTTTTCCGGGTAAAGTTGAATTTTCAAGAACACTTTTTCTTCTTGTTAATTCCCTTGCTTTTCTTGCGGCTTCTCTGGCACGTTTTGCTTGTAGAGTTTTTTCAATAATAGTTTTTGCAATTTTCGGATTAAATTCCATCCACTCTTGTAACTGTTCTAAAACAACGGCATATACAGCACTTTGAGCTTCTGCATTGCCAAGTTTTTCTTTAGTTTGCCCTTCAAATTGAGGGTCAGAAACTTTTACACTTATAATGGCTGTTAATCCTTCTCTAACATCATCTCCAACAAGATTTTCTTCAGCTTCTTTCAAAATATTGTTTTTTCTGGCATAATCATTAATTGCTCTTGTTACAGCATTTCTCATACCTGTCAAGTGTGTTCCGCCGTGATGAGTGTTAATATTGTTGGCAAAACTTAATACATTTTCGGTATATGCATCTGTATACTGCATTGCAACTTCAACCAAAACGTCCTCTTTTTGTTTTTCCATATATATGGGATCGGGGAATATAGGAGTTTTATTTTTATTTAAAAATTCAACATAACTGCCGATTCCACCTTCATAGTAAAAAACTTCTTCTTTTTCTGTTGCTTCATCTTGAAAAATAATTTTCAAACTTTTATTTAAGAAAGCCATTTCTCTTAGACGGCTTGTAATAATGTCTCTGTCAATATGAATTGTTTCTTTAAAAATTTCAGGATCAGGCCAAAATCTTGTTTTAGTTCCTGTTTCTTCCGTTTCTCGAACTTTTGCAACAGGAGCTTCAACTTCGCCTCTAACGTAGCTTTGTTTGTGAACCCAACCGTCTCTTGAAACTTCTACAATCATTTTTTCAGAAAGTGCGTTTACAACAGATGCGCCAACTCCATGAAGTCCGCCAGATACTTTATACCCGCCATCTCCAAATTTTCCGCCGGCATGAAGTACTGTATGTACGATTTCTAGCGCAGATTTGCCCGATTCTTCTTTAATACCAACAGGAATTCCTCTACCGTTATCTCTAACAGTAACACTTTCATCTTCGTGGATTTTAACGATTATCGTATCGCAATAGCCCGCCAATGCTTCGTCAATAGAGTTATCAACGATTTCATAAACTAAATGGTGAAGACCACGCTGACTTGTTGAGCCTATATACATTCCGGGACGAAGTCTTACGGCTTCCAGACCTTCTAATACTCTGATATTACTGGCTTCATATGATTGTTGTATTTTTGTTTCTGACATATTTAAATTTCCCCAACCTCTAATTATTATATAGTTACATTTGATTTGTATACCTAAATTATAGCACAGATACAAATTTTAGGCTAAATTATTAAGTATATTTTATTCTTTTACAAAAAAAACGAGCCTTTTTGGGCTCGCCATTATTTGGGATAAATAAAGAGGATATTTGGGATATTGTTTTTTATTTTAAGTCTTTATTGCTTGTTTTCTATTTGCAATTTCACAGGATAAAATCGATTTCATCCTTTTTAAAATGCAGGCTTTATTATCTTGCTCTCTTGAACATGTCTTTTTTTTGTTTAAAATTTTAAAATGTTCAAGATACAGATTTATTCTGTTTATCAGCTGGCTTATTTCTTCTGTAGAAACTTTGGTTAAAGTATGTTTTACAAGAGGATTTGTATTCTCATATATACTTGTGTCAAAGTTAATATTTTTGGATAATTCCATAAATAATTTTTTAATACCTTTTAATATCTTCCAAGCTTCCGTATTATTATAAAAACAATTTTTGTGAAAAAATTGCCTAATTTGCTTGTTTATTTATTAAGAATATTTACAAATAGCCGAAAAGCTTATTATACTTAATTAGTCAGCTCCCGATAAGATGTCGGTTTGGTTTGCCACAGAACCTGTTACACAACCGCCATTTATAATTTTATTATCTTTAATTTGAAAACCAAAAACATCTTTTCCCCAATTATTTGGACCCTTAAATCCATTTACATCTATTGCAAATAAAGGATGCGGATCTGCTGCTCCATAAACAAATACATACATTCCGTTATTTAAAACAAAAGAAAGAGAAGCATTCTGATTAGCCGTACTATAACCTGCACATCCTCCGAAAGATTCTGTACCGTCACTATAAATTACTCCGCCGGAAACTATACATGTCCCTAATGCTGAGTAAGAGCTTATTTCACATTTTTTTATGTAGTTCATTTTAGATAGCATTGCATTGTACATTTCATAACATTCCGTGCGTATGGAACCACCGGAAGTCAGATAAGTACATTTATACGGCGTACCATTTTCAAAAGTTACTAAATTGTATACTTGAGTCATTTCCCCATACATTTTTTTAAATGCTGCTTTTAGCTCGGCATCATTGCTTCCGCCAAATAACATTGGAATAGTTATCCCGGCAATTATTCCGATTATCGCAATTACAATAAGGGTTTCAGCTAGAGTGAATGCTGCTTTGTTTTTTTTCAATTTTAATTCTCCTGTAAAATTTTATTTAATTATATTAGTATTTTTAAATTAAGTCAAAATATTTAACCTAAAATCCCTGCAATTGTTGCGGATATATAAGATGCAAAAGTTCCGCAAATTAATGCTTTCATTCCAAGTTTTGCTAAATCTTTTCTTCTATTAGGAGCCATTTCGCCAATACCGCCAATTTGCATTGCAACAGAACCAAGATTTGCAAATCCGCAAAGTGCAAAACTTGCTATTATAATTGATTTTGAAGAAAGTAAACCGTCTTTTATCATTGGCGCTAAGTCAGAATATGCCACAAATTCGTTAAAAACAAGTTTTGTTCCCATTAATGCTCCCACAGAATGAGCTTCCGCCCATGGCGCACCCATCAAAAAAGCAAATATAGAAAAAATTGAGCCCAAAATTTCTTTCATACTTAAATTGTTTAAATCCAAGTCTAAAAACCCTAAATTTAATTGAGTATAATGATAAACAAATTTCCCGGAAACCCCTAAAATAGCATCTATCATAGCAATTAAAGCCAAAAATCCGATTAACATGGCAATAACATTTATGGAAATTCTCATTCCGTCACTGGCACCATGAGAAATAGCATCAATAAGGTTTGTATGTGTTTTTTTAATCTCTAATTTAACCTCACCTTTTGTTTCAGATTTTTGTGTTTCAGGAAATACAATTTTTGAGACAACTAAGGCTCCCGGTGCAGCCATAATACTTGCCGCAAGTAAGTATTCGGCAGGAACTCCCATCGAAATGTACACCGCCATTATTCCACCGGCAATACATGCCATGCTTCCAGCCATCGAAGCTAAAAGCTCGGAACTTGTCATCCCTGAAATATAAGGTTTTATCATTAATTGAGCTTCAATTTGACCGACAAAAGCACTTGCAACATTTGATAGAGCTTCGCTACCGCTTACATTCATTAATTTATAAACGATTTTTGCCACAAGAGAAACTATTTTTTGCATTAAACCTGTATAATAAGCTATATTTACCAGCACAGCAACAAAAATAATCGTTGACATTAAAGTTGTGGCAAATATAAAATGGCTTCCGAATAATTCGTCAAAAGCCTTGGGGTTGTTGACCAAAACACCAAAAACAAATTCTGCGCCATCATTTGAAAAATCAAGAATTTTTTTGATAAAAAAGCCTATTTTTCCAAAAAGCTGCTGTCCTAAAGGTATTTTCAAAACAAATATTGCTAAAAAAAGTTGCAAGCTCAATCCTGCAATAACCGTATGCCAGTTGATGGCTTTTCTGTTGTTTGACATTAAATAAGCTAATGACAAGATGAAAATTATCCCAATTATTCCGAAAAAATTATTAAACATAACTGCTGCCTTGTTTTTATACTTCCACTTACTTTTTATTGTACTTAAAATATTGGCTAAATTGTTTTAATTGTTAATTAAAATAAAGTTTTCTGATTTTTATTTTGTCAACAAAACGCTTATTTCATCAATGTTTTGGCTTAAAATTTCTCTTCGGAAGTTTATTGAAAATTCCAAATTTTTAATAAATTCATCATATTGAGGCAAATCACTTATCGAAGAATTCAAGTTTTGGGTTATTAATTCAAAATCTACACTGCTTGATGATAAATTCTTAATATTGATATAATTGGCATCATTAAAAAGTTTTAGACATGATAACGTTGTATCGATACCGCAAGAAAGTTTTGCAGCGATTTCATTAATCGATGCAGAACCATTTTTGTTAGAATGCGCATATTTTAACATTCCATAAAGCTGTTTTATCAATAAATTAGAGGACATTTGCCATTTAAAAATCGGAATAAAATGAAGGATTTTTGTATCAGATTTTTCCAACAGTTCATTAAAAAGAATTTTATTTGCAGGTATTTCAAATAAAAATAATTCATCTGTTTTTTGAATAGTTAATCTATTTTGTATTTTGTTTGCAAATAGTGGAAATTTTTGTAATTTTTCAATAATAGACTGGCTTTCAGCAAAAATAGAATATGAATTTTTTGTAGTTTTTATATATTTTGTTAAATATTTCGCATAATCATTTTTGTTTCTATGGTCAACCCATCTTGGATATGAGGAAATTAAATCTGTAAAACTCTCTCTTAATAAGATATCTGAGTTTTGAATATCTTTAATTTCAAGCTGTATTGATTTATTTCCGTTAAATTCGTTTATTGAAGGAAAAAATGCAGCATTGACATTTTGGGTTGTATTAGCATTTATATCAATGTTTTGCCACCATACAGCCCCAATTGATTTATCTTCTAAAGAAAAAGCTAACTTCAAGTGATTTTTATTAGAGCCGATTTGTTTATATTCATTTAATTTTAAATTAGAAATACTAAAAACAGGAACAGGGTTACAAGAACCAAATGGTTCTAATTGCTTGATTTGCTCAATAAAATCAGCTGTTAAATCATCCATTGTTATATTTGCATCGACTTTTAGCTTTGGTGATAAAATTTCTTCATTCAAAGATTCATTCATTAGCTCATTGAGTTTTTGCATTAATGGCTCATAATTTTCCTTTAAAGCTGAAAAACCTGCTGCCTGACTATGCCCACCATAATGTTCAAGCAAATCCTCACATTTTTGGAGATTTTTAAACAGATGAAAGCCCTCTACACTTCTTGCAGAACACCTTAAAAGGGCATTTTCTTCGTCAATCGAAATTAAAAATACAGGACAATAGTATTTTTCAGATAATTTTGATGCAACAATACCGATAATCCCAGGATGCCAATCTTTTTGAGTTAAAACAATTCCTTTTGTTTTTTTAAAATCAATTTCTTCCTGAACTTTTACATCTGCTTGCTGAAAAATCTCTTCTGACAATTGTTGTCTGATTTTGTTATTTTCATTAAGTTTTTCTGCCAGGTAGTCGATTCTGTCTCTATCTTCAGTTGTTAAAAACTCAACCGCAACGGATGCACTGTCAATTCTTCCGATTGCATTAATTCTCGGAGCTATTGCAAAAGCAATATGATCTGATGAAAAGTTTTCAACAGATTTAAATCCGGCTATTTCTAATAATTTTACAATATTATACGGGCGATTTTGAGAAAGAAGCTCAAGTCCTATTTTAACTATTGCTCGATTTTCTTCAATTAATGGCACTACATCTGCAATCGAGCCTATTGCAACAAACGGCAATAATTCATCCTTAAAATCAAGCTGATTATACTCTTCAAGAATTGCTAAAGCTAATTTATAAGCCACGCCGACACCTGCAAGATATTCCAAATAGCAGTCAGACTCGTTTATTGTTTCCATTTTTGAATATGCTTTAGGGTTTATGATTGCATAAGCATCTGGCAAAACTTCGGGTGCATCATGGTGATCGGTAACAATAATATCTCTACCGAGCGAATTTACCAGTTTTACTTCATCAATACTGCTGATTCCACAGTCAACTGTTATAATCAGTTTTGCCTGTTTTTTGCTGATTAGTTGAATTAGGGCTTTCTTATTTGGCCCATGCCCTTCTTTTGAACGGTCGGGAATATAAAAATCTACATTTGCACCTAATTTTTTAAACATTTTTAAAAGTAATGATGTGCTTGTAACACCGTCAGCATCAAAGTCTCCGTAAATTAAAATCAATTCTTGCTTATCAATAGCTATTTTTATTCTTTCGACTGCTTTTTTCATATCCTTAAAAACGTATGGCGATTTTAATTCCGTTTTTTCTGGAGACAAAAAGTTTTTCACTTTGTCAATAGTGTCAATGCCTCTATCTATAAGAAGTTTTGCTATAATATTTGACCCGCAAAGTTTTATGATTTCAGAAGAAATGACTTTTTCTTCAGGATATATCCATTTTTTTAATTTGACCAAAATATGCTCCAATAGTTGTTTAATTTAACAATATTATACTTGTAAAATAAACAATGAAAGTCATTTTTGTCTAAAATTGAAATAAAGTGTATCATTTTTAATTATTATTTTATAGGATTAAGCACTAATTCCTGTATGGTTTTGCAAACTTTGTCAAAATTTACTTCTTTTATAATTTCTTCTGAATTTTTGCCAAAATCATCAGCTTTTTTTAACGCCTGCAAAATCGCTTTAGCAAAAGCATTAGTACTTGTAATATCATAAATATAGCCATTTTGTCCATCTTTTAAAATGTCTTTAACTCCTGCTTTATTTGATGCTACTATCGGCAAACCAAAATTCATCGCCTCCATCGTTACAATCGGCCAGGGATCAAAAGTTGATGGAATTACAAGTAAATCTGCTCCTATATAAAACATTGACAATTTTTCAAACTGCTGAAAAGGAATAATATTAATATAATCATTCAATTTTAGATTGTTAATTTGTTTTTGCAATTGATTTTTTAAAACACCATTTCCAACCAAAAAGCACCGGAAATTCAGGTCATATCTGTTTTTTAAGATATAAGCAACACCAATAAGGCTTGAAATATTTTTTTCTTTCACGAACCTTCCGACAAAAAGAATACCATTTTGATTTTTTTCTATTTTTAATTTTTTTCTGATTAAATTTCTTTTCGGTTTTAATTTTAAATATCTATTCTTAAATTTTGCATTGTTAATAGCGGAAAAAACTAATTTTACCTTGTTTTGGGCGTTTGGATTAAGTTTTAAAATAAATTCTTTTACATGACTTCCATAAGCTATAAAATTATCAAAAAGGCTGTCGTTTATATATAATTTTTTAACAAATTTTTTAAGTGTCGTATTTGTTGTTTCTATTGAATTCTGCTCCCAAAGAACCGTCTTTTTCTTCATTAGTCTTGAAATAATTACAAATAAAGGCCCGACAAACCTTGTTCCTCCTTTAAAAATAATAGTATCAAACTCAGAAATTTTTTTTAAAAGGCTTAATCCGCCAATGTAGGCAAATCTATTACGAAAAGGTTGTTTTAGCATAAATATATCTTTTAAAATCGAATATTTATATTTTGTGTTCTTCAAAAAACTTATGTCCCATTCTCTATCCGGTTCAATTTTTGAACAAGCACAAACTTCAAAATCAATATCGCTATAATCCACTAAAGTATTGAAAAAATCGTTCATATAAGGAGAAATTATATTAGTTAAAAATAAGATTTTTTTCTGTTTTTTCATATTTGTTTGATTCCTCATAAATTATTTTTTTTATTTCCCTGGCCGGAACTCCGGCAACAACTGTATTTGGCAAAACATCTTTGACAACAACACTTCCTGCTGCGATTACTGAGCCTTTACCTATTGTTACACCGCCTAATACGGTAGAGTTACAGCCAACCCATACATAATCTTCAATTATTATGGGTAAATTTGGTTCATGCAATCGGCGTGTTGTAAAGTTTGATTTTAGAGTATGTTTAGCGTTCACTATCGTTACTCCAAAACCTATATCGCAACATTTGCCTATTTTTACCGGGGCATTGCCGACATCAAAATATACATTTTTGTTTATAAACGTATTTTCTCCGATTTCAAGCGGAATAAGCCTGTTATGAATATGCACACCTGTTGAAATTCTGCAATTTTTGCCTAATTTTATGTCGAATAATTTAAGAATATTAGCTCTAATTATATTCGCAATTGCACACCAGCCTAATAAATCCAAGAATTTCATCAGCCAGAACGTTAATATTGCGTTAATTTCATCGCTAATAAATTCAGCTATGCTTTTTTTCATTGTTTCTCCTTGTAAACATACTCTTTATAC
>JAQUYY010000045.1 GCA_028691575.1 Candidatus Gastranaerophilales bacterium | reverse complement strand
AATGCAAAGTTGCAATTGACGGACGTGATGAAGAAGTTTATTCGGACGAACTTATAGGAGATATTGCGAGGCTTCATTATTCGGGTTCAAACTGGCATGGAGTATTTCAAAAATATGATACAGATGTGATGTTGATACCTGTTGCATATAAAGAAGTTTATGATAATATTAAAAAGCTATACGATTGGAAGTTAATTTATAAAGATGATATAGCCGCAGTTTTTGTACCAAAAAACAAATCAGATCAAAAATGGCAGAAGATAGATGAAGATTTTGATATAAATAAAGAAAAATTTATTTCAAGGTTTTCACAAGAGAGAAAATAAATCTTTCAAATAAGATAATAAAGTTTGAGAAATACTTTATAGCACAGGTTTCTCAAAAGTCTGGGCGGGACTTAATTTTGATTGAATGTTTCAATTACTTTAAGTTTGCTCAAATTCGGGTGCTATATGATAGAATGGTGGCTATAAGCCACACAAAGTTAATAATAATTAATCTAAAACAACTAGAAAGGTCAATAAAAACAACAATGCAAAACTATACAACTGATGCGATAAATTTAAGATCATATAATTTCAACGAAGCCGATAAAATAATGGTAATGTACTCAAAAGAAAAAGGTTTAATTCGTTGTGTTGCAAAAGGAACCAGAAAACCAACAAGCAAACTTGGCGGCAGAATGGATTTACTTGTAGCAAATAAACTTTTGGTCGGCAAAGGACAAAATTTGGATACAATATATCAGGCAGAATCCTTTGATACTTTTAAAGGATTGAGAAAAAACATTACAAAACTTTCTTATGCAATGTATTGTGCTGATATTTTAGGAGCATTAGGCATTGAAAACGATTCTAATTGCAGCAAAATATATGATATTTTCTATACAGCTCTTAGAAATATGTCTTCTGCCAAAAATACCAATGCTACATTATGGAATGTAATCAAGTTTCAGTTAAGAATTTTAAATTTGTCAGGTTATTCAATTGAGCTTGATAACTGCGTGAGATGCAATCAGCAAATAGATGGCAAAAACTTGTCATTCTGTGTTTCTTCAGGTGGCGCAATTTGTGAAAAATGTTCACCTAAAACCTCTATTCAGGAAATAAACGCAAGGGTCAGAAATACTCTTAAAAAAGCCTCTGAAGTCGGGTTAATGGAAAGTTTATATGTTCAAGACAAAGAAATTTTAGAAAGAAGCTTTAATCTTTTAAGAGACTATATTTCAGTTAGGACGCATAAAAAATTAAAATCGGCGGATTTGTTGGCAAGTTTAGTTTAAATAAAATGAAATTTATGTTATTTTATAAATGAGACTACTGTATAAATTAACCCAAAAGGGATATTACCCTTCTTTTGGTTTAGTTTAACAGAAAAAGCAGTTAAAATAGCAAATTTTAGGGGATTTTTAAATGGAAATAAAAAACAAAAATCTGGCTGATATAGGTGTTTTTGGAGGTTCGGGTTTTTATAAATTTCTTGATAATATTAAAGAAATAACCCTTGAAACACCTTATGGCGCACCGAGTGACAGTATTATGATTGGTGAAATCGCAGGAAAAAGAGTGGCTTTTATTCCAAGGCATGGAAGAAATCATAGTATTTTACCTCATAATATAAACTATAAAGCAAATGTTTGGGCTATGAAGACTTTAGGAGTTTCAACAGTAATCTGTCCTTGTGCAGCAGGAAGTTTGCAAAAACATGTTAACCCCGGTGATTTTGTAATTTGTGATCAATTTGTAAATAAAACCTGGAATAGACCGGATACCTTTTTTGAAGGACCGATTGCAACGCATGTAAGTCCTGCTGATCCATATTGTCCTGAATTAAGAGAAATTGCTATTCAAAGTGCAGAAGAATTAGGTATTCCGGTTCACAAAACAGGTACAATTCTCGTAATTCAAGGACCTCGTTTTAGCACAAAGGCTGAATCCAAATATTATACAGCTCAAGGCTGGGAAGTTATTAACATGACTCAGTACCCGGAAGCATATTTGGTTAAGGAACTTGATATGTGCCCTGTAAATATTTCTTTAATAACCGATTATGATGCAGGTTTAGTTGGAGATGTTCTTCCTGTTAGTCATTCCGAGGTTATAAAAGTATTTAACGAAAATAATGAAAAATTAAAAAATCTTTTATTTGCAATGATTAAAAAGATTGCTGATAGAAAAGAAGTTTGCAATTGCAAAAATACGTTGATAAATTCAAGAATTTAATAATAAATAAGGAGCAAATACAACTATGAGTTTACATCAAGCAATAGATCAATTATTTCAGCTTATAGAGCTTATTTTGATTGTAAGAATATTATTAACATGGTTTCCAAATGTTGACTGGTGGAAACAGCCTTTTAAATTCTTGCATGATGCATCAGAACCCATTTTAGAGCCTTTTAGAAGACTTATTCCTCCTATGGGCGGGTTTGATCTTTCACCGATTTTTGCGTTTCTGTTTTTAGGTTTTGTTCAAAATATTGTTCTTTCATTTGTATAAGAAATAATGAAAAATTTTTAAAATTAGCCTGTTATTATAATAAATAGCAGGCTTAATTTTTTTAAACTTAAATTATACTAAAAGGCATGAATATTTGTATTGAAAAAGCTAACCCGACAGATTTGAATATGATTTTACCATATTTGCAAGAATTTAAACTTGATATGGAGGAGTTAAATTACAATGATTTTTTGGTAGCTAAAATAAAAAACAAAATAATCGGTTTTGGGCGAATAAAAAAATATGAAATGCTGACAGAACTTGCTTCAATAGGTGTTTTGAAAGAATACAGATTAAAAGGTTTTGGTACAAAAATTGTTCAACAGTTAATCGGAATTTTAGATAAAAAAGAAATCTGGCTATCAACGAGATGTCCTGAATTTTTTGAAAAATTAGGTTTTGAAATTGATAAAAATCCGCCGATTGAGGTAAAGGCAAAAAATAAACGAATTTGTAAAAATGCAAGTACAAATTCAGATAGTATTGCTTTTATGAAATTAGATACAAAAAAAGAAAGTGGTTAACCACTTTCTTTTTTTGTTGTTTTAATTATTTATACTGCTGCTGCCGAATCACTTAATACATCAGCTACATCAGCCAACTGAGTTCCCACAAGAGCAATTGATGCCACTGCCATAACAGGAGCAGCTACTTTTCTTGTAACAGGATTGTCCAATAAAGGTCTAATAAATTTTGGTGCTTTTTTAACCAGACTATCAAATTTATTTGCATTTTTTACAGCTTGTTCAGCTATTTCGCCACCGGCAGTTTTTACAACCTTACCGAAAGAAGCCGCGGTTTTTAAACCTCCAACACCAACTGCAGCAATAGCTGCTTCATCAGCATATGTTTTATCTAAAGAAGCATCAAAATTATTTAAACTGCCCTTTAAATCTAAGCCGGCTCTTTGAATGGCATTATTTTCTCTTTTTTCTGCTTGTCCGTCAATGCTTTCGATAAATGCGGTAGCACCGACAGCACCTGCAGTACCTTCCAAAGCTATTGTTTTAACATGATCTTTTGTAAATAATTTTTTTGCTTTATTTGCAATTGAATCAGTTAAGTTAATTGTTTTAGCTTTTAATGATTCCGGTTTTGTTTTAAGAATATCAGCTTTTTTAAGTTCAATATTAGTACTAATAGTTTTAGCTTTATCTGTAATAAATGCAGCAGTTATCTTAAATGGTTTTTTAGCCGGTTCAACAACGTTTTGAACAAATGTACTGCCTGGTTTTGGTGCTAATTTAGAAGCTTTTTTAGCTAAAGAAGAAGGAATATCAGCTAAAGTTTTTACTGCTTTAGGTCCCATTGTTTTAAATGCGGAATAGGAAAGAGCACCATAAACGATTGCTCCGCCAACTTTTGCTGCTTTTTGTATAATAGGAGGCATGCTTGAATCAGAAGATAAAGCGTTCATCTCGGCGAAACTCTGTTCCAGATCAGCATTTTTATTAAATTCATCTGTTTTTGGCTGTTCTGTTAATGCTAAAGAAGTTGATTCTTCTTCAATAGGGCTATCTTCAACTATAGAATAGTATTCTGCATCGATTATTTCACCGTTTCCGAAAGATGTTTTTTCTCTTAAGGGCTGACAATTTATCGGACTAATATTCATAATATTTACCGCCTTTACAACTACTTTTTTAGAAACCTACTTACATAAACCCTGTAAAGTATTATTTTTGTCATGCTTTTGACATTTTTTTAAAAAAAGTTTACAATTCGAATTATTATGTAATAATTAAAGCAGAAATTTCGTATTTTTACAATAGAATGTAGTGTAATGATTAAAAAAGATGACATTTTTGATATAAAAATTAATTCAATGGTTTACGGCGAAGAAGGAATAGGCAAAATTGATGATTTTGCTGTTTTTGTTGCAAATAGCGCTCCAGAAGATATTTTAAAAGTTAAAGCAGATGTTATTAAAAAAAATTATGCAAAAGCTCAAATTCAAGAAATTATAAAACCTTCACCCTCTAGAGTTGAACCTATTTGCGGATTATCAAAAATTTGCGGTGGTTGTCAGTGGCAACATATTAAATATGAAGAACAATTAAAAGCTAAAATTCAAAATTTAAAAGATTGTTTAAAAAAAATCGCAAATGTTGAAATTCCGATAAAAGATATTCTGCAAGGCGAAAAACAAACAGAATATCGATGCAAGGTTCAATATCCAATCGGGCAAACTAAAGTTTCTAAAAGATTTTTGGCAGGTTACTATAAAAAGGGTACGCATGAAATTATTAATATAAAAAAATGTCCCGTTCAGCCTGAAATTATTGATAAAATAATAGAATTTTTTCGTGAAGAAGCTCAAAAACTTAATTTAACAGCATATAATGAACAAAATAAAAAAGGTTTAATTCGTCATCTAGTCTTTAGATACAGCTATTCTAAGAAAAATTTGATTTTAACTATAGTAATTAATGATAAAAAAACAACTGAAGATTTAGAGATATTATGCAACAATTTGTTTAATGATTTTGATGAAATTGCAGGCATGCTTGTTAATTTCAATACAAAAAATTCAAATGTTATTATGGGAAATCAAACAGAGCTGATTTGCGGACAGGATTTTATTGAAGAAGAATTAAACGGCAAAAAATTTCATATTTCTGCAGGAAGTTTTTTTCAGGTAAATATTCCTGTTGCTATTAAAATGTTTGATGAAGTTAAAAATATTATTTTTGAAAAATATAAAAATCCGACAATTCTTGACTGTTATTCAGGCGTTGGCAGTTTTTCAATCTGGCTAAGCGATATAGCTTCAAAAATCGTTGCCGTTGAAGAGTATCCGAAAGCTGTTGAAGATGCAAAAATTAATATAGAATTGAATAAAATTAAAAATATGGAACTTATACAAGGTGATGCAAAAATTCAATTAGAAAATTTGGTCAGCCAAAATCAGCAATATGATGTTGTAGTAATCGATCCGCCTCGAAAAGGTTGTGAAAATGAAATAATAGAAGCTATTTGTACTCTTTCTAAAAATGCGATTGTATATATTAGCTGCAATCCGTCGACTTTAGCAAGAGACATAAAATTGTTTCAAGAAAAAGGATTTAGCCCTCAATTTGCCCGTCCGGTTGATATGTTTTGTCATACTTATCATTTAGAATCAATAGTCTTATTGGAGAAAAATTGATTTTAGAATGACAGGTATTTTTAACTTTGTTAAAAAATATTGAGTTGAAATTTGATAAAAATATAAGTTCTAAGCAGATACAAACTTTATATCTTTCTGTTGGTTGGCAATATAGAGAGGCTGAAGATATAGAAAAAGCTCTGAAAAGAAGCATGGTAGTAGTTTCAGCTTGGGATGCAGAACTTTTGGTAGGTGTCGCAAGGGCAGTAAGTGATGGGGTTTTTAGCGCAATAATTTGGGATGTTGCAGTTGAACCTACCTATCAGCATAAAGGTTTGGGCAAAATAATTTTGCAAACCATGCTGACTAAACTTGATGATTGTGGTATATCTTTAATTACACTTTATACAGACTATGCTAAAAAAGATTTTTATGCTAAATTAGGGTTTGAAAATAATAACCAGGTCTTAGGCATGTTTAGATATAAAAGATAATTTATAAAACGGTTAAGGAGATAAAAATGAAAGTTATTCTTAAAAAAGACGTACAGGCATTAGGTGAAGCAGGCGATGTTATTGAAGTTGCAGATGGTTTTGCAAGAAATTTCCTTCTGCCAAATAATAATGCAGAAGTTGCAACTGAAGGTGCATTAAAAAACAGACAAAAGAATTTAGCCAGAATCAAGGCTAAGACTGAAAAATTACATCAAGAAGCTCTTGAAAAAGCTAATAAAATTCAGTCTTTAGGCAAAATTGAAATTTCTGCAAAAGCAGGAGAAACAGGAAAATTATTCGGCGCAGTAACAACAAGAAAATTAGCGGAAGTTGTATTAGAAAAAACCGAAATAGAAATTGATAGAAGAAATATTTCTTTAGACAAACCTATCAATCAGGTTGGTCAATACAAAATGAATCTAAAATTAACTTCAAAAGTAGAAGTTGATATTCCTGTAGTAGTCATTGCTTCAGAAGTTCTTAAAGAACAAGAAATGTCTATTATTGAAGAAGAAAAAGTTGAAGAAAAAATAGAAGAAACTTCTGTAGAATAAAATTAACAGAAAATTTATAAAACAACAAAAGCCTGTTTATAGAAAGCAGGTTTTTACTTTTTTCATAATGACAATTTGAAAAATTATTGTTTTATTACAGGATATTTAAGAGTTATACTTGCTCATATCAACAAATCCTGATAAATGTGAATCGTTTAAAGTATACGATCTTCTGGCACAAGAATCACTGGTATTGCCTTCAATTGTATGAACTGTACCGTCTGCATCAACTGATTCAACAATACCTATATGTGAATATCCGTTATCTTCAAATATTATTAAGTCGCCGGCGTTAACCTTTGTTACGCTTTCTTTTCTATGATATAATCCTTGGTTTTGTCCCCATGAACGAATTTCGCTTACGCAGGCTTTGTAATAACTTTTGCCGTCTCTATAGCCCCATGGGCAGCTGCCGTTTGCCTGTTCATATATGTAGCTTACTGTATCTGCACACCATGCTTCTCTACGACCCTGAGTTACTTTCAAATAAGAACTGTCAGATTCTTTTAATCCTAAAAGTGATTGAGCTATTTCAACAGAAGTTGTTCCGGGTGCATATGATGCAGGAATTTGTGTATTTATTCTTTTGCCGCTTTTTAAATAAGTCTTTAATTCATTTGTATCATTTATGGCATCTTGAACCATTCTGCCAAATGTATCAGCATCAGATAATCCTGTTGCATAATTTATCGTAGAACCTGAAGAATATTTGCTTTTTATTTCATTTATATCACTTATAATATCGCCAATGACTTGTGAGAAATCATCACCGCTTGAAAATGTGAATGAAAATCCGCTTCCTGCACTAGTTTGCATTTCACTAACATCTTTCATGATGTTATCAATTTCAGCACCAAAATTTTTACTACTGCCTAATGCAGAAGAATTAACAGAGACACTTTGACCGGATGCAAATATTGAATCCATATTGCCAAGACCGGCAGATAAATCTTCTAATTCTTTTGCAAAAGTGCCGGTGCTATTTAAATTAATTGAATTTATTGATGATGACATAAATCTAAAAAACCTCTCTTTTAAAATTAACTTATTATTGAATTTAGCATAACAGCTACGCCTAGTTGTTTGTCTACGGCACTTTTGCTGTATTTGCCGTCGGCTACATATTTGCCTGATGTATATTCATTTGTTCCCGAATATACATAAGCTGATGTTCGATTATTATTGTGGTATCCAAGACCGTTATAATATTCTGCATATGAAAGCATTGCTGCCATATCTTTAGAATTTGAAGTTAAATTATAGCTGTTTTTGACAGAACTTTTTGAAGATAATGCATCAACTGCCGCATCTTCCCAGTTAGTAAAATATTTGCCTTTAGGCACTATTGTAGTTACTTGACCCAATGGCTGTCCATTATGCAGATAAGTATTAAAGTTTCCACCGGATTCTCTCCAATGCAAAGCTGCAATCAATTCTGCAGGCATGCCTGTTTTCTTAGAAACAGCTTGATATTTTGATTTATTTTTTTCAAAGTTTGCAGTAAAGTTTTCTAAATCAGCTTGTTGTGTATTTGTTAAATTTACGCTTATTCCGTCTGTTAAAATATTGGAGTGCTTATTATAAACAGAGCCGCTAGTGCTGTTTGAACTTAAATTCAGACTTCCTGTAGTACCTGAATTGCCAATAGTAGAAGAATAAGTTAAGTTAGAATTTGTGTGTTCTCTATTATATTTAAAAATTGATTTTAAAGTGGCAATATCCTTGTATATACTTGATATTGTCGTATCAAATTCATTTCCGCTTTGTTTGCAAGAATTATAGGAAGTACTTACTGAGTCTAAATCATTGTAAATATCAGTAATTTGTGCATCAAATATATTTGCATCGGTACTTTCATAATTTATATTTTTTACATCGTTCATAATACCATTAATTTCAGTACCAAATGTCTGCGAGGATGACATACTTGAACAACTTGCCGAATAATTTTCGCCAAACAAATTAATGTTATTTTGTGTTTCTTTAAGTTGCTGAGTAAACAACTCTTTATCAGATATTTTATCAATATTTACGTTAATACTATTTGTTGCCAAAGTTCTTTCCTCTAATTTTGCTCTCTTTTTATATTTATAAAAACAATCTATAGGGAAAAATTGCATAAATAGTATATATTTTCGTTAACAATCCTTAATAAAGTACTATAAAAAGAAGCTTTGTTTTTGGAACAAAACTTCTTTAAGTTAAAAATTTATAATTTTTTAATTTAAGCTCTTTTTTTAGCTTTCAAAATATTATCTTGCAATCCGTGTGCTAAATCAACTCTTCCGCTTTTTTCATAAATTTTAGCCATGGATTCCAAAAACTTTACTCCATCAACATTAGATGTTCTTGCCATATCTCTTTGTACTGAAGATAATTGAGGTTTGCTAACAACAGGACGTGTTGTTGTTCTTTGCATTGTTGCAGTTCCTGCCAAAGAAGGTTTTTTGAACTTAGAATCTATTGGAGAATTTGTATATCCAAGCCCTACAGGTTTTCTTTTAGAAGGATAAATATCGTTATTTTGATATTCTTTTAATCCGTATTTGGAAAAAGAATTATATCCTGTAATTTTTGAATAATCTTTGTTCATATCTGTGTTGTTAGTTAACAAAGTTCTTTCTTTATTCAATTTTTTATAAATATCAAGCTCGTTATCTTTCAGACCTTGAAATAAATCGACTTTGATTTTTTTATTTGGTAATAAATCTTTAAATTTGTTTATAAAAACAAAGCCCAGAACAGCAAAACATGCCAGCCAGCCCAAATCTATTTTAGGAAATTTTGTTTGAAAAATTTCTGAAAGACTTATACCTGCAGGATTATCGCTTAATAATTCTTTATCGTCATTCTCGTTTATTATGGGCATGTATGATTCGATAGGTTTATCAAGTGTTATAACATTTTGAGGATTTGAATTTCTTGCTTCGGAACTATTTTTTAAAATATCTGTTAAATTATTATCTGCTATCGTAAAAGGGGATTTACTCGTATCAATTTTAATTTCGCTGTCTGCTATATTTTCACCTTGTAAAAATAGTTTTAAATGAGCACCAACAGGCTGAATTACGACATGATCCACTTGAGAAGCATTGTTGTATATAGTATTTACTGATTTTGCAGATTTGATATCTTTTAAGTCTAAAACTATTTTATTATCAGATGTTATGTATTTTTTAACAGGAATTTGTTGATTAGATTTTAAAGTAATTTCGTAACTATCGCCGATTGAATCTATTTTAATTCCAGAAAGAATTGCCCCATCATAAGCGTGAGCTGCGGAAATAGAAAATGTTGCCGCTAAGCATAATAAAGATGCCGTTTTTAGAAAATCTTGACCGAATGATTTGCTCATTGTCACCCCATACTCCCCAATAATATTTTATCATTACGAATAAAGCATACCTTTATTTTTCTTGAAAAACATCGTCCAATGGGTTTACGGGTAAAAAATAGACCGGTAGGTTTAAATCTGTCTAAACCTCTTCGGCAAAGAAAAGATTTCTCATTTTTACAAAGAAAGTTTCTACGATATCTTGTTTATTTATAATTTCTCTTGGCTGAACATCAATAACAACATCATTAACATGCTCATGCATATGCATAACTCTGTCTTGAAGTTTCAATTCAACAACTTCAATAGATTTTAGGGTTTCGTCCGATAATGAATCCAAATTATTTGCCTGAAGTGCTTTAAGAATTTCACCACGTTCTTTATCAGCATTTTCTTTCAATAAAATTTTTATGCTTGGAACTTCTTTAGAATTTGAAATTTCTTTTGCAATATCAAAAACATCTTGACATGCATTTTTTGTTTCTTTAGGATTTAAATCTTTAACACGAAG
>JAQUYY010000044.1 GCA_028691575.1 Candidatus Gastranaerophilales bacterium | reverse complement strand
GAGAAGTTGTTCCCGATATGGCAAAATCCGTTGAAGAAAAAAATAATGGCACAGAATATATAGTAACTCTTCGCAAAGGTTTAAAATGGTCTGATGACAAGCCAATAACTGCAGATGATGTGGTTTTTACTTGGAATGTGATTGTTGCACAAGGGTTTGGTAATACCAGCACTAGAGATAATACTCTTATTGACGGTAAAATGCCAATTGTAAAAAAAATTGATGATTATACGGTAAAATTCATTTTGTCAAAACCGTTTGCTCCGTTTTTGCGTCAATTAAGTCTTAGTATTGCTCCAAAACATATTTTAAAACTTGTTACTGATAAGGGAAAAAAAGAATTTGATTCTTTTTGGGGTGTAACAACACCTCCTAAAGAGTTTGTAACTAGCGGAAGGTTTAAACTTTTAAAATACGTTCCTGCTCAAAGGGTAACTTTTGTTCGTAATTCGAATTATTACGCTGTTGATAAAAAAGGGCAAAAACTTCCTTATTTAGATAATTACGTCGTTTATATAGTCGGTGATTTGAATAATGAGCTTTTGAAATTTGAAGCCGGTGAAATTGATATTCTTGGCATTCGAGGAAATAATATCGCCAGAATGAAGGAAAAAGAAGCAACATCTGATTTTCAACTCTATAATTTAGGTCCTGATACGGGAACGACGTTTTTGGTTTTTAACTTAAATACGAGAAAAAATGAAAACAATGAGTATTATGTAAATCATATAAAACAACGCTGGTTCAACGATTTAAACTTCAGAACGGCTGTTGATTACGTAATAGACAGAGAAAATCTTGTTTTTAATATCCTAAATGGGGCCGGTTCTCCATTATTTACAGCAGAAAGTTTGCCGTCAATTTTTTTGAATGAAAAGTTGAAAGACGGTCATCCTCGAGATTTTGAAAAAGCAAAAGAATTGCTAAAAAAATCAGGATTTTATTTAAAAAATGGACAGCTTTATGATAAATTTGACAACAAAGTGGAATTTAATCTATATACAAATGCCGGAAATACAGAGCGAGAAGCTACCGGCGTTATGGTTAAACAGGATTTAGAAGAACTTGGAATTCAGGTGAATTTTAAGCCTATAGAATTTAATGTTCTTGTAGGAAAAATTGTTAATACTTATGACTGGGATATGGTGATGTTAGGTTTGACAGGAAGTGCATTAGAGCCTCATAGCGGTCGAAATGTTTGGGCAAGTAACGGAGCTTTGCACATGTTCAACCAAAGAGATCCGTCAAAACCTGTTACAGATGCTTTTCTCTGGGAAAAAAGGCTAGATGAAATTTTTGAAAAAGGTGCTTCAGAAACTGATTTTGAAAAAAGAAAAGAAATTTATAATGAATATCAGGAAATAGTTTATAAACAAAAGCCTTTCGTGTACTTGTATTCGCCGTTAAGAATTCAATCAGTTAGAACAAAATTTGGAAATATTAAGCCAACTCCGTTAGGAGGCACTTTGCATAATTTAGAGGAAATTTATATAAAATCAGAGGAAAAAAACTGATGTCGATACCGATGTACATATTAAAAAGAATATTACAGGCAATTCCGTTACTATTTATTGTATCGCTCATTAGTTTTTTCATAATTCGATTAAGTCCGGTTGATCCATTAGCCGAACTCAAGTTAAATCCTGCGATTTCACCTCAAACTCTTCAAGCTGAAAAAGAACGGCTGGGGCTTGATTTGCCGATATATCAACAATATTTCAAATGGGCATCAAACGCTTTACAAGGTAATTTAGGGATTTCAACATCGGGAGAAAAAGTTTCAACAAGGCTTATAGAAAGAATTCCAAACACATTATTATTAACTTTTATCACTATTATATTAACCTGGATTGTTGGCATCCCTTTAGGGACTTATGCGGCTTTAAATTGGCGAAAACCTGTTGACAGAACACTTACAATGTTAACATCAGCAGGCATGGCAATACCGTCATTCTTTTTTGCGTTATTATTGTTAATTTTTGCTGTAAAAACCGGTCTTTTCCCTGCGGGAGGGTTAACAAGCCCCGGATTTGAGCGGTTAGGGGTGTTCGGAAAAATATTTGATATTGCACATCATTTGTTTTTGCCTGTTGTAGTCCTTTTTACAATAAGCTTAGCGGGACTTCAACGACAAATGAGAGGAAATCTTCTGGATGTTTTAGAAACCGATTATATTAAGCTGGCAAGAGCTAAAGGGCTTCCCGAGAATAAAGTTATTTACAAACATGCCTTAAGAAACGCTATAAATCCGATGGTAACCCTTTTGGGATTTGAATTTGCATCACTTCTTAGCGGTGCAGCACTTACAGAGTATGTGTTTCAGTACCCGGGATTAGGACGGTTAATTCTTGAAGCTGTTATGAAATCTGATATAAATCTTGTTATGGCATCATTGATGATCGGTGCTATAATGCTTGTTTTGGGCAATTTGATTGCAGATATTTTATTAAAATTAGTAGATCCGAGGGTGACAATAAATTAATTATGGATAAATATTTTGAACTAAAATCATTATTAAAACAATTAAGAAAAGATAAATTGGCTTTTTTGGGGCTGATTGTGCTTATAATTTTATACGCCGGTATCGCTTTTGCCGGCTTTATTGCACCGTATGACAAGGAATTTAGCGATAGAAATCTTGCATATTGTCCGCCATCTCAAATTTTTACTATCGATGAAAATGGTAAATTTTCACGACCTTATACATACAACTATAAAAGGGAATTTAACCCCGAAACGTTTAAAATTGATTTTAAGTCAGATAGAAGCCAAAAATATTATTTAAATTTTTTTTCAAAAGGAAGCGAGTATAAATTGTTTGGATTTATCCCTACAAATCTGCATCTGGTAACGGTTGCGTCTGACGGAAGACTGTTTTTGCTTGGCACTGATATTAACGGAAGGGATAATTTCTCAAGGCTTTTGTTTGGCGGGCAAATTTCTTTGACAATAGGATTTTTGGCATTATTCATATCCTTCCCGATAGGGCTTTTATATGGCGGAATAGCAGGTTATTTCGGAGGAATTACCGACAACATAATGATGAGAATTGCAGAGGCTATAATGTCAATTCCAAGTTTTTATTTGTTAATAATATTAGCCGCAATTCTACCTGCAAATATGACAAGTGCTCAAAGATTTGCTCTTATTACTGTAATCCTTGCATTTATCGGGTGGGCAGGATTTAGCCGTGTGGTTCGAGGAATGGTGCTTTCTATAAAAAATCAGGAATTCGTTGAAGCTGCAAGAAGTGTTGGAGCTAATTCCTTGAGAATAATAACAAAACACATACTTCCTCAAACTGCAAGCTATGTTATTGTTGCAATTACCTTGAGTGTTCCAGGTTATATTCTTGCAGAATCAGGGCTAAGCTTTTTAGGACTTGGTATTCAACAGCCTGATGCAAGTTGGGGAAATATGCTTAAAGAGGCTCAAGAATTTATAAATATTCTTTATCGCCCATGGCTTCTAACTCCGGGTTTTCTTATTTTCTTTGCTGTGTTATCATTTAATCTGGTAGGAGATGCTATAAGGGATATTTTAGATCCTAAGAGTAAAATTAGACAATAAGAAGGAAGAAGTATGGAATTATCGGTTTTTGAGATTTTCATAAGAGTTTTGATCGCTACTTGTCTCGGTTTCGTTATTGGGCTGGAAAGAGAATTGACCAATAAATGGGCAGGATTGAGAACTCATATCCTTGTCTGTCTTGGCTCTGCTGCTTTTACAATTATTTCTATTTACGGATTTCCGACATTATTCTCAAATGCAGCGAATGGTAGCTTAACAATGGGTGATCCTGCTCGTGTTGCAGCTCAAATAATTACAGGAATTGGTTTTATTGGTGGCGGTACTGTTCTAAGGGTTGGTCCTTCTGTATTAGGTCTTACAACTGCCGCATCTTTATGGGTAACAGCAAGTATAGGAATGGCAATTGGGACAGGTTCGTATTTGCTGGGAACTATTACAACTATTTTTACCGTGGTAATTCTTGTTATTATTGGAAGAATTGAAATTACTACCCTTAAAAAATATGCCGTTAAATCATCTAAAATAAAATTGTCTGCAATTTGTCCGAAAGATTTTGTTCCTGAAATTACAACTTTTTTAGAAAAGAATTTTAGACATATTTCTTTTGTTGATAAAAAAAATAATGACGAAAATAATTCTTTTATTACAGTTATATTTGAAGCTACATCGATATCTCCGATAACTAAAGTTTATAAAAAACTTGAAGATTTAAAGCAATTGAGTACAATTACAGTCTCAGAAGTAGAAAATAACTCTTAAAATTATATTAATGACTAGATGAAAAAAAGCATTTACGGGGAAAAATGTAAATATGAACAATTTTATTGAAAAATTAAATGAAAAATTAAGCAATGTTCCCGTATTAAAAATCGTAAAAATATCTTCAATAGTTTTTCTTTATCTGGTAATTATTGTCGGGTTTTTTATATATCAAACAAATAAATCGACTTCTCTAAGTGGCATGATTTCTTTGGGGGAAAAGCATGAACAAAAAGGAAGATTGGTAAATGCCCTTGAAATGTATACAAAAGCCGTAAAAAATTATCCGTCAAACATTAATGCCCATATAAAACTTGGACAGATTTATCAAAAACTTGATGAACCTCAAAAAGCTAAAGCGGAATTTTATCAAGTAATCAAAATGACTAAAGGTCAATACCATGAGGCGTATTTCTTGATTGCACAAACTTATGAGGACGATAAAGAATATGAACTGGCAAATGAATTTTTAAAACAAATTAAACCTCTGCGATTTAACCCTGAGTTCAAACAAATGGGCGATTTCTATAAAAGATGGGGTGATTTTTTGTTAAATCGAGATATTTATGAATCGGTTAGAAAATATAAAATAGCTTACGATTATTACAAAAAAGGAAAATCGGCAGAAGCTGATAAGATTCAAAATTATTTAATTGATATTTATTTGGCTCAAGCAGAAGTGTTTTTGCAAAAAAATAATTTTAAAGAAGCTCTTGATATTTTGCAATCCACCCTTCAAACTTTTGATAGTCCGAAAATTCATTATGCTTTAGCTTCAATTTATGGCAAAAAAGATATTGATAAATCTATTTTACATTTTGAAACTGCATTTGAAAAAGATGAAAATGTCGGGGATAAATCTGAATTAGTAAAACTTTTTCTTGCAAAAGGTGATGATTATGCGAA
Organism: Candidatus Gastranaerophilales bacterium; assembly: GCA_028691575.1. Lineage (GTDB taxonomy): Bacteria > Cyanobacteriota > Vampirovibrionia > Gastranaerophilales > JAQUYY01 > JAQUYY01. The sequence goes on along the minus strand of JAQUYY010000044.1, from coordinate 5,491 downwards.
AAAAAATGATAAAATAACTGCGGATTATTATTATAAAAAAGCTCTAAAATACAATCCCAAAACTAAAACGCCTTATTTTGAACCTAAAAATATAATAGTTCAATTGCAATCTTCAAAGTTTACGGAAATCCCTGATAAAAATGAGGTTTTCCCCGGAATAAGTTTTAAAATAATGAATGCAGGAAAAACTGACATTAATTTCTTGGGTTGCAAAATTATCTTTAGAAGTGATAGTAAAATTCTTGATGTTTTAACCAGTGAAATTGCAACAGAAAAAACACCGCTATTTAAAGATTGTTTATCCCCGGAAATTACTATATATTCACGAAAATCTGTTTCTACAATTTTTAAAAACAAAAAAATAACAGCAGAAATTCAGCTTTTATCAGAAAAAGACGGTGAGTGGAAAATATTTAGAACTACTCAAATTGAAAGATAATTTCAAATTTTCGTTAATAATTAACCATAGAAACGATTTTTGCATTTTGCGGAAGTTTTTCTCTACCGTTTAAAAATTCAAGTTCAACAACAAAAGCTATTCCTGCAAGAATTCCGCCTGTTTTTTCAACAAGAGCGCAAGATGCAGCAGCAGTTCCGCCGGTTGCAAGCAAATCGTCAATCAATAAAATCCTTTTGCCTTCTTCAATGGCATCTTCATGGATTTCAACGGTATCTGTTCCGTATTCCAATTCGTAAGAAACCCTTTTAACTTTTGCAGGAAGTTTGCCGGGTTTTCTGATAATAACTAACCCTGTATTCAAGTTATATGCAAGAGGCGCACCAAAAATAAAACCTCTTGACTCTATTCCGGCAACATAATCGATATTATCATTTTTAAACTGTTCTGTTAAAAAATTAATAATCCGCCTGAATGTTTCAGCATCTTTTATCGCTGTTGTAATATCTTTAAAAATTATTCCGTCTTTTGGAAAATTCGGGATATCTCTAATTTTTGTTTTTACTAATTCAGGCATAAAAATTTCTCCAAACCATGCTTTTACTCTAATATTTTACTCTAAATTTTCTTTAAGAGCATGTTATACAGATAATTTTTTAGAATAATTTAATTATTCAACTAAAAAATCCCCTTCGGCTAAAGGTGTTTTGTAATTATCACTACTAAAAATTCTTAGCAGGTAACGTCCTTTTTCGTGAAAATATAAACTTTCAATCATGTAATGTTTGTTAATATCAATTTCAACATCTCTGCCATGAGCCAGTGAAAAACCATATCTGTCTACTTTATCGCTGAGTTTTAGAACTTGTAGCCTTAAAATATTTGAAGTAAATTCTTTAGGGTTTATTAGAATAAAATTGATTTGCTCTCCTGTGCTAAAAGCTGTTTCGGCAGGAGCTGAGGCACTAATAGGCTGAGAGCTGAAAAGTATTTGAGACCGCTCTTTGTTTTTGCAACCTGTTATGCAAAAAATACAAAATATTACTGCAATAATAAATTTTTTCATAATTTCATTAATTTTTAATGTTTTTTAGTTTATAAATTTTGTTGTTTAAAATAGCAATTTTGCTCTGAATGCTTTGAGCATTTTCGTTATTAGGCTCTAGAGAAAGGAATTTTTCATAATTTGCAACTGCTTCTTCATAATTTCTTTCTTTTTCTGAAATCATAGCCTTAGCGCAATATACAAAAGCAAAATCAGGTTTTTGTTTAATTACATCATCATAGTAAGTTTTTGCAGTTTTATAATCTCCGGCTTCAGCTCTTGTTAAACCTAAATTAAATTTAGCATTTGCATTCATCGGTTCAGAATCAAGAACTTTTAAATAATATTTTTCGGCATTGTTATTGTCAGACTTATCTTTATAAACATTTCCGATTTTGATTAACAAATTTGTATTTTTATTATTTATTTCCAATGCTTTTAAATATTGTTCAATTGCATTATCAAACTCATTACTTTTATAATAGCTGTCTCCCAGCCCTTCATATGCATTTGTTGCTTTTGGATCAAGTGTGACAGCTCTTTTGAAAGCACCTTTTGCTTCATCAAAACGTTTTGCTTCTTTTAACATATCGCCAAATGCCAGGAACAGCTCTTTTTTGTTAGGATTAATAGCGATTGCTTTTTCGTAATACATAAGCGCTTTATCGTTAATGTTCATTTTTTGATAAGCATTTGCCAAGCCTGATCAAGCGTAGAATTCCGATGAATTATAATTTAAAGCGGTTTTATACTCTTTTATTGCGCTGTTATAATTTTTAGAATTTGCAAAAACATTGCCTTTTGCAACATAGGCATTTGCAATTTCTTTTTCAATTGTAGAATTATATTTTAATTTTAGCGCTTTTTCATACATATCAATAGCTTCATCATATTTATTTAGTGAATGATATGCCAAACCTGTATTATAGTACAAATCATTATCGTCCGAAACTTCCAACATCGTTTCGTTATAATACTTTAGGGCTGTTTTGTAGTCTTTTATCAAGTGATAGCACCTTGCGAGCTCTCTTTTAGCAAATAAATTTTTATTATCTTTTTCAAGAGCAATTTTTAATTGTGCTATTGCACTCTGATATTTTTTTTGTTTTTGATAAACCATTGCTAAATTGGCGTATGCATCACTATTCTCAGGATTTTTTTCTATGAATTTTAAATACTGTTCAACAGCTTTTTCTTGCCGGTTGGTTTTTGCAAGTAAATTTGCATAATCAAATCTTAATTCATCCAGGGACGGATTTAATTCAAAAGTTTTTTCAAATTCTTTTACGGCTTGTTCGTATTGATTAGTTTTCGCATAAGCAATAGCAAGGTTTGCATGGGCTTGGACATCGTCTTGTCTGCGATTTACAGCTTCTTGAAGTACATTAACGGCGGTTTTATAATCTTTTGTCATAACAAGAGCTTTGCCAAAATTCGAATATTCATTAAATTCGCTGTTTTGATTTCTATAAATGTAAGAATACTCTTTAACAGCGCTTTCCGGTTTGTTTAATTTTAAAAATATTGCGGCTAAATTTTCTCTTGAGGCAACGTGATTCGGGTAATTGTACAAAAATTTGTTATAATACTCGACTGCATCTTCATAATTACCATTCAAGGATTTTACCGATGCAATATTTAAATAATTATATCTATACTCTGGAAATATTGACATAGCTTGCATATAAGCATTTAACGCACCTTCGTAATTGTGGTGCTGTTGAAGAATATTTCCGATACTGATATAAATAAAAGCATCATCAGGCTTTAGCCTTGCTGCAGCATAGTATTCTCTAAGTGCCTCTTGCCATTTGCCTAATTCTGAGTAAATACCGGCTAATTTTGTATGCAAAATAGCATCTTCAGGGGACAAATGAAGTGCAAAAATCAATTCTCTTTGCGCACTTTCAAAATCATTGCTTTTTTCATAAATCATTGCGCTTTTATAGTGAGAATGGGCATCAGGACTCATTGCCAGCGCAGAACCCCCTGTAAAAGCATTTGCCAATATAACCGCTGTTAATATTTTTATCTTCATTTCTAACCTTGTTTATTACGAATTTTTTTTAAATATTTATATCTATTATGCAACGAAATTGTGAAATGGTCAATTTTATTAAGGATTATAACTAAACACAAGGATATAACTTAAAAGGGCATGTAAAGCACCTTTATGCTGTATAAATTATTGTAATTCAGGGAGGCTTGCTTTGTTTTTATCTAAAATACAAAATTCGATAATCGGTTTTTTAAATGACAGAAATTTAAATTGTATTTTGATTTCTTTAATTATATTTGCTTCAATCCTAGTATTAATAGCCTATTTGGGGCAATGTGTAAACATAAATATGCTTTCTTTTTTATTATTGTTTTTAGCGACTATTTTTTATTTTTTTCTGTTCAAAATAAAATCGCAAAAAAGCAAAATTGATGTTGCTACAGGTAAAATTTTAAATGAAATTTTGATATCCAAAAATTATCAAAAAGTTTTAAATAAAATTACAAAAATAATTTCTGAATTATTTCACGTTCAAAAAGTTGCCATAAGATTTTATGATGAAAAAGTAGGCTGTTTTTCTCCCATAATAGGTGAATATTGCACAAATGAAAATAATCCGCCGTTTGTTTTTAACGATATTGAACCTAATAAAATTGAAGAAAAAAATATATTTTTAAGATTTTGCATAAAAGACAGAATTTTTTTTGCCGATAAAACAAAAAAAGACATGACTTTTGATGTTTATGAAATTGACGTTAACGGTAATAAAACTCTTGTTGAAAAGTCCGATGCTTTTAATTTATACATAAAAAATAAAAGAAAAGATGCTCGAATTATTTTATTTCCACTATTTTATGAAAATAATAAACTTGGAACAATTATTTTTGCCGATTCAAACATAAGGCTGATTAGATTAAAGAGAAATATAGCAAAGTTTCAGCCATTTATTAAACAATTAGAAATTGGAATAAATAATATTGTTTCTGTAAAAAGACTTAGAACGGCGTTAAAAAATGAAGTTATTCTAAAAGAATTAATTGAAAATTTAAACAGGGAAGATTCTATTAAAGAAATAAAAACTTATCTTCAGCAAAAATTAGAAAGTATTTTTAAAAACCAAAAAGTTTTTTTTATTCAAATTCACAATGGTAAGACAGTTTTTGTTCGGAATGGTTTTAAAGAAATTTTGCTTGAAGAAAATATTTATCAAAGAATTAAGGACAATATAAAAAATAATCTTTTTTTAATAAATAATGTGCGAGAAGAAATAAAATATGATGATATTAAAAATTTTTTAATTTATCAAAACATAGAATCTTTTATTTCTTATTTCGATGTTGAAAATATAGAACATCATAGAAACCAATTTTTTGACGGAATGATTGTTGTTGGAGGAGTTCATAAGCAATGGTCTGCTCAGGAAATTAATTTCTTTAAAATTCTGATGGAATCGATTAAATATATTTGTCTTGAAATTAAACAAAAAAAAGAATTGGAAGAAACACGAAAAACCTTTATTGCAGCATTATCTCACGACTTAAAAACGCCCATACTCGCTACTCAAAAAGCAATAGAGTTTTTTATGACAAAAGAAAATAAAACAATAAAAGAAATAAAGCCTTATCTTGAAGATATTAATAGTACAAATGATGAACTTTTAAGACTTATTAATAATCTAACTTTGATTTATAGGGATGATATGGTTTTATATAGGTTAAACAAAAAATTTTGTGATATTGAAAAAATAACAAAAGAATCTATTGCCCCTCTGCAATATTTAGCAAAAAATAAAAATTCAGAAATCATTATAAACAATTTTGATGAAATCCCTCAATTTAAAGCGGATTGCGGAGAAATTAAACGGGTAATGATGAATATAGTCGAAAATGCCATAAAACACACAGATCCGGGGACAAAAGTTGAAATTAACTGCCAGAGAAAGGAAAATGAATTAATGCTTTCTGTTAAAGATAATGGTCAAGGAGTTAGTGCTGAAGATAAAGAAAAAATTTTTGAAAAATTTTATACAACAAAACTGCGAAAAGGTACG
>JAQUYY010000043.1 GCA_028691575.1 Candidatus Gastranaerophilales bacterium | reverse complement strand
TCCGCTTCTGGAGGAAGTGGAACAGGAGTAAGCGCAGAAGGTTGCTGGCATGAATCTGGTAATTGGCATAGCTTTAACGGTTCAACAAAAACTGGTGAAATTAACCCTGGATTTATATTGAACAATGGTAGCCTGGTTCACATATGGTTAACCTCTTCAAATTGTACTACGCCGGTCGGGACTTTCACTAGATGTGGAGGTATAAGTATTGATGTTAACGGATTTAAAAAACCAAATACTTGGGGAAAAGACATTTTTTCTGCATGCATAATCTCTAATTCTTTAGTTCCATACGGAGCAAGAGGGTTCAATGATCCATCAATAACTTGCGTAGAAGGCTCAACAGCTACAAATAATATTGGTGCAGGCTGTGCTGCAAAATACTTGTACCAATAAGTAGAAGCTTGTCATTCCCCACTAAATGCGGAATCTAACCAATATACAAATTAATGCGCTATTTGAAAGTTTTTTGATTTAAAGATTCAATAGTCTACTTGTAAAATCCTGAAACAAGTTCAGGATGACGTATTTATTTTTTAAGAAATATCTTTTAAAATCCAATCAACAGTCCGTAGGTTGGGTTTCAACCCAACAGCATCAAACTGTCATTACTTCGATATTAAAATATCCTTCAAAATCCAGTCAATGGCATCTTCGATGTCTTTTGCCACATAATTCGGTGTACAAATTTCTTTGTCTTTATTTCCATAGCCGGTTTGAACAAGAATACTTTTTAAATCGGCATTTTTTGCCATATTAATATCACATTCCTTATCCCCGACAATGTAAGATTTTGTCATATCAATATTTTTAAAATCTTTTAATGCCTGATTTATCATACCGATTTTTGGTTTTCGACAATCACAGTCAACCGAATATTTTTCAATACTCCCTTTTATATGATGCGGACAAAAATAAAAGCCGTCTAAATGGGCATTTTCCTGCTTTAAAAGATGATTTAAATATTCATTCAATTCATTGACTGTATTTTCGTCAAAATAGCCTCTGGCAACACCGGATTGATTTGAAATCAGTATTGTTAATATGTTATTTTCATTCAATTTTTTTATAGCTTTTGCTGTTTTTTCAAAAAGTTTTAAATCTTTTTTATCTTTCAGGTAATGTGCATCATAAATCAGAGTTCCATCTCGGTCAAAAAAAACAGCAGATTTTAAATTTGTCATTTTTAATCCTTTAGTTAATAAGTTCCTGTTTTTCCAAATCTTTTTTAATCTTATTAAGAGCAGCTTGAATAACTCTTGAAGTTCTAGATGGTGAGATGTTTAAGTCTAACGCCAAATCTTTCAATTTCATGCCTTTAAAAAACCTACTTTCAACGATTTGTTTTTCTCTAGGAGGCAATTTTTTGATAGAATTTCTAATTGCTAAATTTAGTTCACTTAATTCCATATTTCTATCAGGAGCTGTTTTATCATCTTTTACCTGAATAGGAGTATCCCCATCTATTTCATAATCAATGGAAAGAATAGTTTCATAAACTGCTTCTCTTAATTCTTCTTCTTCAAACTCGGAAGCTGTTTCATCAGGTGATGAATATCTTAGCGAATACCATTTATAACGGCGTCTTAACTCATTTCTGATAGCCCATTTTATAGCTGTTCCAATATAGGATTTGTTTATAGATTTTTGCGAACCGTTTTTTAACAATATATGAACAGCAATAGTCCCTATGTTAATCAATTCGGAAATATCTATAACGTGATAGGATGACAGTCTCTTATATTCTACTCTTGCAAGCGTTTCTATTAAATTTTTATACTCTCTTAACGCTTTATCCGCTTGTTTAGTGGCAGCTTTACACATTGCACTTTTCTTTACACATTTTACCCTCATTATATTATATAACAAAATTAAAACATGCAAAATTCATTGTAAATTTATTTTATTCTGGCTTTTAATTTTAAAAAAAACAGCCATTCTTGCAAACTTTGTGGCATTTTTGTCAAAAAATTCAGAAAAATGGCATCTTTTCCTATTAAATATTTATTTTTAGGATTTTTGCTTTTTACGGCATGTAAAATTGCTTTTGCCACTTGAATTGAGGAGGTGCGTTTTTTATTTTTTTCTTTTAAAATTTTATCAAAAGCATTTTGATAATAATTATGGGCATCAGAGGAAAGATTATTAAAATTTTCCTGAGCCATTTTTTTAGATTTTTCCCAAATCGGGGTTTGAATAACACCGGGCTGAATTAATATTAATTTTATATCCCATTGTTTTAATTCAAGCCGAAGAGATCTAGAGTAGGCTTCCAATGCAAATTTTGAAACACAATAAGCAGAATTGAAAGGAAACGCACAAAATCCTGCAATTGACGAAATATTAACGATTCTACCGTTATTTTTTCTTACTAGAGGCAAAAATGCCTGAATAACTCTAATATGTCCTAAAAGGTTTATTTCGAGCTGTTTTTGATATTCTTCAATGGGCAAAAATTCAGCAGGACCGGCAAGTGCAATACCTGCATTGTTGATCAAACTTATAAAATCATTATTATCTCTATTTATAATCTCGAAACATTCTTTTACGCTGTCATTGTTGGTTATATCAAGTAAAATTGGCGTTATATTTTCATGATTTAAATTTGCAAAATCTTTTTTTTTCCTCACTCCTGCAAAAACTTTAAACCCATTATCGGCAAGCAAAAAAGCTGTTTCATTGCCAATTCCTGTTGATGTTCCTGAAATTAATACAGATTTTTGTTTTTTCACGGTTTTTTCCTTTTAAAAATTTTCTGCAACAGCCTTGGCCACAATAAAAGGTACTCTTTCATCCAATGCATACGGAATTATTGAATTTGGTGTTAATTCATCATCCCTAACCAAATTTGCAATTGCAATTGCTGCTGCAATCTTCATTTTATCGGTTATTTGAGGAGCATTAGAATCAATTGCCCCCCTGAAAATTCCCGGAAATGCAAGAGAATTATTTATCTGATTTTGAAAATCCGAACGACCTGTTGCAACGATAAATGCACCTGCTTTTTGGGCAACATCGGGCATAATTTCAGGGGTAGGGTTTGCAAGAGCAAAAATAACAGATTTTGAATTCATGGATTTTACCATTTCTTCGGTTAAAACATTCGGAGCAGATAATCCTATAAACATATCAGCATTTTTAATTATTTCTTTTAACCCCCCTTTTTTGTTGTCAGGATTAGTTTTTAGAGAAAATTTTTCTTTATATTCATCCATTCCTTCCTGGCGTCCTTCATATATTGCACCGTTTTTATCGCATATAATAAGGTTTTTAACCCCATATTGAAGCAGCAAATCGGTTACAGCAAGTGCAGCAGCCCCTGCACCGTTTATAATTATTTTTATTTCATCTATTTTTTTCTTCGTAAGTTTTAGTGAATTTATTAATCCTGCTAAAACAATAACAGCAGTTCCATGCTGGTCGTCATGGAAAATAGGAATTTTTGTTGTCTGCTTTAATTTGGCTTCAATTTCAAAACATTTTGGAGCTTTTATATCTTCCAAATTAATTCCACAAAAAGTAGGAGAAATAAGAGTTATCAGCTCTATTAATTTTTGAGGATTTTGCGTTTTAAGACAAATCGGCATTGTATCAACATTCCCAAGACTTTTGAACAAAACCGCTTTCCCTTCCATAACGGGCAGAGCAGCTTCAGCTCCGATATCTCCAAATCCTAAAACAGCAGAGCCATCACTTATTATGCCAACCAAATTATGCTCAAGAGGTTCATTTTGATTAAATTTAATTTTAACCATTCCTCGTTTTTTTTCGTGTAAAACTATTGAATTTTCATTAATTGATTTACCATTATTTTTCAAATCTTCTAAACTTATTTTATCGTCTATTTGTTTTATATTGAGCATTTGAGCTATTTCTTCTGCACTTTTGCAATTATAAAAAACAGGAAGAGAAAATTTTTTCAAAATATTTTCAACTTCATTTTTATTTTTTACATCAAAAATTTCAAATCCGCTAAAAGTCGGTGTTAAATTTTCAATGATTTCTGCAATTTTTTCAGAGAAATCACTTTGAATCAAGAGAGGATATGCATCTATTTGTTGTCTATTTAAATCAAAACATCTTTTTTGAACTTCTTTCATTTTTTCTTCAACATTAATGCCGGATGCTGCTATAACGGCAATTGAGCTTGAAATATTGGTAAGAGTATTAATTTTTTCAGAATTTTCTTTTATTTGCAGGCAAGATTGCCCGACTCCGGGGGTATAAACCAAGCTGAGTGAATAAGAATCGTTAACATTTACTTTTGGGACTATTTCTAAAAACGCCATAATAAAACCTCTTGTTCAATTTTAACAAAAAAATACCTATTTTGTGCTAAGACTTTATCGGCTGTTTTTTATTTAAAAAGTAGATTAAAGTACAACAAATATACTTTTTATAGGGTGTTGCATTATGAAAAACGATAAACTTGAAAAAACTTTTATAAATATAATAAGTTTTCTTGTGATATTAACAATAGGCTTATTAACATTAAGTGTTTACTCTTATAGTTTTAAAAAATACACAATAAGCACCATAAAAGCTTACTGCACAGGAGAAACTTTAAATAAAGTCAATTGATTGATAATATTATTCATACAAATACTTTGCCGAACAGCCATAGCCATAATTTGTTGTTGCTGTTGAATTTTCTATGCAATCTGTTGACGGGTCATAATATCCTCTTGCTCCTACGGGTATTAATGCATTTGCTGTTATATTTGCATAAAATATATCTTTTCCTATTGTATTAGGTTTTTTAAATCCGTTTATGTCTATCCATATCCAACCACATTTTGTGTAGTCACCTGCCGCTTGACTACAATTCGATTTTTCAATACTAATTCTTATTAGATTGCCGTTATTGAGTATTAATCCAGGATAACTTGTATTACTTCTACCTGTACCATTTAAATAATACCAGCTATTTGTTCCACTATGCCAACAGCCTTCCGCACTTGCTCCTGTTCCTGTTCCGCCTGTCGCAGAAGTTCCTGAGCAATCTTTTATTATATTTAGTTTTGAGGCAAATGCATTTTTTAAATCTTCACTTCCTGCAACATCACCGGGAAAAGCGCCTGCTAAACTTCCACCATTGTCGGCAACTATCATCATTGTTGCTTGAGTCAGATCTGAATATTGTTTTTTCCACGCTGCTTTTAGCTCGGCATCACTTGTTGTTCCGAATAACATTGGTGTAACTATAGAGGCAATTATTCCGATTATCGCAATGACTATCAAGGTTTCTGCCAGCGTGAATCCTTATTTATTCATTTTTTTCTCCTTCTTTAACAATTATTGTTGAAGTTTCGCCTCGTTCTTTTAATAAATTTGCAACAGCTGCACTTATTTTGCCTTTTTTAAGGTCTTCTTCAACTTTTTTCTGTTCTTCCGTTGAAAGAGGAATAACCTCTTCCAATTTCTTGTCAGGCAATTTTAATTTTTTGCGTTTTTCTTGTTCTATTCGTTCTAATTCATCCAAAGCATTTTTAGCTTTTTCTTCATAATTATCTCTTAAAATTAATATATTGCTCAACGAAATACCTATTTTTTTAGCTAAATCTTTAGCTGCATTACTTGCCGATTTGTATTTTTGCAATTCTTCTTTTTGTTTTTTAGTTATTTCTTCTCGTTGTTTTTTGTATAATTCATCTTTTGTAATATCTTCTGATTCCAATAAAGAATTTCGTAAAATAATAATTTCTACACGACGATTTTTTTCTCTGTCTTCTTGTGTTGTATTTGGAGCTATTAGTCTGCTGTCAGCGTATCCGACAGCAGCAAACCTTTTTTTCTCAAAATTAAATTTATCAATTAAAAATCTTACTACACTTGATGCTCTTGCCGATGATAATTCCCAATTTGACGGAAAAATGGAAGATTTGATTTTTATATCATCCGTATGTCCTTCTACTCGTAAAAAATGCCCTTTAAACTTTGAATCTATTAATTTAGCGATTTTTTCCAAAGTAGGGTAAGATTCTTTTTTAATCTCGGCAGTTCCTGAGTTAAAAAACAAGTCCAAATCTTTAAGCTTGACAGTAAGTCCTCTTTTCCCTATTTCTACATCAATTCCGTCTATTTCACCATTTGCTTTCATTTGATTTACAGCATTTTGAATTTCTAAAAAAGAAGTTTCTTCATATTTTGCACTAACTTGTTCAAGCATTGGCGGAATAACCTGACTTGACTCTGTTTCATAGCCATTGGAGAGAACACTTGAACCGGAATCATTTAATATCCCCTCATCGCCTTGTATAATACTTGGCGGTTTAAATGCGTCATTAAGGGCATCTTGCAACTTAGTATATGCAGCAACATCCGATTGAGCAAGCGCATATAACACAACAAATGTTGCCAAAAGAAGCGTCATAAAATCGCCATAAGAGACGAGCCATCTTTCTAAATTTACATGTTCTTCAGGTTTTTTCTTTTTAGCCATATTATTTTACTTTTCTATGCAGGAGCTTTAGCTTTATCGTTATTTTTTGTTGTAATAAATGAATAAAGCTTTCTTTCTATTAAAGCAGGGCTTTCACCTGCTTGAATTGATAAAATTCCTTCTATCATCATTGTTTTAGCAAGAAAACCATCTTCGCTTTTAAGTTTTATTCTTGTACTTATCGGAATTGCAATTAAATTAGCAAGTACCAAACCATAAATTGTAGCAACGAATGCAACTGCAATACCTGCACCTAATGCAGACGGATCTGATAAATTCTGCATAACCTGAATGAGCCCGAGTACAGCACCGATAATACCAATCGTTGGTGAATAACCACCTGCCGATTCCCATACTTTTGATGCTCTTTTTATTTGTTCTTCTTCATCTGCCAGTTGTGTTTCCATTAAATCTCTTACCAGCGAAGGATCTGCTCCGTCACTAACAGCTTCTAAGCCTACTTTCAAAATAGGATCGCTTGCATTTCGACTTTCTTTTTCAAGAGCAATTACGCCTTCTTTTCTAGCTTTTGTTGCATATGAAAGTATTTCTTCTATTAGTTTTTTATAATCTGTCGATTGACCTAAAAATGCTATATTAAGAAATAAAATTGAATTTTTTAAATCATCAAACGGAAAGCTCAAAATAACACATCCTGCAGTTCCTCCAAATACAATTAGCGCAGCGGTTATTTGAAGCAATTGTCCAATATTGCCGCCTTCTAATGCCTGACCTAATAAAATACAAGCTATACCAAAAACTAACCCTATTACAGCTGTTATATCCATTTTTATCTCCAGGTACGATTATCCACTTATAATTAAACCTTATTTTGTAAATTTAAAAATCCTTTAATTGTTGTATACCGATTTTAAAAGACAATGAAGCAACTTGGAAAGTTTTTATAAATAAAAACTAAATAAATTAATTATTTTTATTAAATTTTTATTAAATTTTTTTCTGTTAAAACATAGTCAATGGGCTCATCCCAAATATCAGTAGGGATTTTATCCACAAAAAATTTTTCGGCAACAGATGTTATTTTGAGAGTTTTTGACGGCAATTTCTTTAAAAACCTGTCATAAAATCCTGCACCATAGCCCAAACGATAGCCTTTTTTATCTGCCATTAAAGCCGGTATTATTATAATATCAGCATTTTTATTATCTAAAATCTCTGAAAATACTTCCGGCTCTAGTATTCCCCTTGAACTTTTTACCAATTTACTTCCTTTTGTATATTTGTAAAAATCCAAATTTTCTTTATTACATCTTGGCAAATACCAATTTTTAGAATCGTCATTAAATAAATCTGTTAAATCTATTTCATGCCCGAAAGGATAAAACAATAAAATATTTTTTGCATTTCGGTAAAATTCCGCAGATACAAGCAATTTTGCCATGCTAATGCTTATTTTTTTAATGTCCAGCATAGCCCGTTCTTTTTTGGCATATTCTCTATATTCAAATTTAGTTTCAATTTTCATAATTAATCTTTTTTAATCTTTGTAACAAAATCCAAAAAAAGTTTCTGATTTTCAGAAAAATAATGTATACTAATAATAGAGATTATTATAATTTTAATTCATATTTTAATAATAACATAGAGGTTTTTTTATGGACAGAAAAAAGTTTTGTTACAAGTTAAAAAAAGCAAGACTTGAAGCAGGTTTAAAACAAGAAGAAGTAGCAATGTTTATGAAATTACCGATTTCAGCAATTTCTGTAATGGAAGCCGGTACAAGGAAAATAGATGTTTTTGAGCTCATAAAGCTTTCCGGACTATATAATAAACCTATCGAATGGTTTTTTCATGAGCATAATAATACACTTCGAAGACGCTGGTATGATCTTGATCCGGTTCTCTCAGAATCAGTCGAGCTTTTAAGACAAGCACCTGCCAAAATGCAGCGCAGTGCAGCTTTTGGCATAATCGGGTTTTTAAATAGCGGTAATTTTAACGAAAATGCAAAATAATATAGAATATTTTCCCATAGACGAAGTATTGGCTTCCGGCATTCCTTTTTTTTATGATTTTAAAAAGGAAGATTTAATAAAAATATTAAAATTTTTACAGGTAAGAAAAATCTCCTCGGGGCGATACGTCTTTAAAGAAGGCGATTCGCCAAGAGGAATGTATTTTATTTTAAAAGGTTCGGTAAAAATAAAGAAAAAATTATCGCAAAATGAAGAAATTCTGATAAATGAACTTGATGCGCTTAATTTTTTTGGAGAAACATCATTAATAGACGGAAGACGTTGTGCCGCAAGTGTAATTACAAAAAGTAATTTTGAAGCAGCAGAGCTTTCATGTGAAAATTTTGAAAAATTATGCGAACTGCACCCAAAAATGGGATTAAATATAACAAAAAAAATTGCGCATACCGTAATTTTGAAATTACGAAAAATATCTTCTAATAAAGATGGTATTATATAATATGCTAATGTCTTTTTGTCTAAAACAGCATAATAATAAACAATTACATGGATTGACTTTGCGAAAATTGCTCTATATCATGTGAATGTTTTTTAACTAACGGGAAATTTTTAAAATGAAAGAAGATTTAACAAATCCCATATTTGAGAAAAGAGGCTACATACAAGTTTATACAGGGGATGGCAAAGGAAAAACAACGGCTTCTCTGGGCTTAACAATGAGAGCTCTCGGAAGAGGCTGGAATGTCCTGATTGTCCTATTTGCCAAGGGTGGAGACCACTACGGAGAGCTATATTCTTTTAGAGAATTAAGTCCCAAATTAGCGGAACATTTGACTATAACTCAAGCAGGGCTCGATAGAATAGTTTATTCTGACAATATTACAGATCTTGATAGAATTGAAATTGCAAAGGGCTGGGATTTTGTAAAAGAAGTTGCACAAACCGGCAAATATCAGTTAATTGTTTTGGATGAAGCAAATATTGCAATGGACTTAGGACTTATTAATGTAAATGATATGAAAAATTTTCTTCTCTCAAAGCCTGATGAACTGGAAATTGTACTAACCGGTCGAAATGCGCCGCAAGAAATAGTAGATATTGCTCATTTAGTCTCAAGAATTATCCCTGTAAAACACTATTGGAATATTGGCGTTAGCGCAAGAGAAGGCATTGAATTTTAAAAAATATTATAAACTTAAAAAAAATGCTTGAAATTAAAAACTTATTCACTTATAATCATATCTGTAAAAGAAAAACTCTAATAATTTGGGGTTGTAGCTCAGTTTGGTTA
This sequence comes from Candidatus Gastranaerophilales bacterium, assembly GCA_028691575.1. Lineage (GTDB taxonomy): Bacteria > Cyanobacteriota > Vampirovibrionia > Gastranaerophilales > JAQUYY01 > JAQUYY01. The sequence continues at coordinate 1,163 of JAQUYY010000043.1, read as the reverse complement.
GAGTGCCTGCCTGTCACGCAGGAGGTCGCGGGTTCGAGCCCCGTCAACCCCGCCATTTTTAAAATTAGCACCTTCGGGTGCTTTTTTAGTGCTGTTTTGTTGGGTTTTAAGAAGTTCGACAGTTGGATTTTTCACATAAGGATTTAACAAGCTATTGAACAGCGGATGTAGCTCTATACTTAGCTTTTTACCTTTATAGTATATGTTCGATATAATAACCTGAGCAATGAATCTTTTTTCTTCCGGAGTTCCTTTTATAAAAATGTCATGGGAGTTTTTACACCAATTTAATAATGCATCTGCATCATTATAAAATCTTTTGTCTGAATTTAATAGTTTGTCATATTGCTTTTTTAATTCGTTTAGTTGTGATTGCCAGGCGTTGTTTTTAGACTTCCAAAATTCGTTTGTAATGTTTCCATCTACCTTATCAATGTAAGCCGCTTCCATGCGTTTGTAGAGTGTCTCAATTTGTTTATGTATTGCTCTTAACGCTTCTTCGCTATATTCACCTTTTTTCCCAACTAATTCTTTAATTGCATCAAGAACATCGGAAACAAAATTATCGCTAAAGTTGAAGCGTTTTAGTATTTCTACAAAAGTCTTATCGATTTTATCTTGGTTAAGATAGGAATCTTTCTTGCAGCCATTTTTATAATAATCATTGCATCGGTAATAAATATATTTCTTTTTCTTGAGTTCTGCTGTAAGAAATCCTCCGCATACTCCACATTTAATCATATTTGAGTATGGAAATTCTACTCCATAAAAGCTAAAAAGTATTTAGCAATTCAAATTATAGTATCTTTATCACTTTAACTTTTTAAATAATTTTTAAAACTTCATTGATAATCTCGTCTTTTGACATTTTGTCGATAAAAAACCAATTTATTTCTTTGTTTGCTCGAAACCAGGTTAATTGTCTTTTGGCAAAGTTTCTTGTATTTTTTTGAATATTGTAAATGGCTTGATTTAATGAATATTCACCATCCAAATATTCGCAAATTTCTTTGTATCCAAGTGTTTTCAATAAAGATACAGTTTTTCCGTATTTTATTATAAGATTTTTAACCTCATCAATTAGACCTTTTTCAATCATAACAAGAACTCTGTCGTTAATTCTTTTATATAAATAATCTCTATTCTCAGCATTTAATCCGATA
>JAQUYY010000042.1 GCA_028691575.1 Candidatus Gastranaerophilales bacterium | reverse complement strand
GATAACATACCCTAAAGTAACCCTGTCAATGAAATTTCCCAATGTGCCTCCTAAAATAAGTCCCCAGGTTAATGATAAAAATTTGTTATTATAATATTTTTCTTTTTTTAAAAAAGAAAAACTAATTCCAATTGAAATTATTATTGAAAAAATTATTAAAAATATTGTTCCTTCCCTGAAAATCCCAAAAGCAGCACCTGTATTATAAACTTTGCAGAAACTTATTAAATTCGGCAAAAAATTGAAACTGACATCAAAAGGGATTTTAATTTGAGCAATACACTTTGTAATCTGATCAAAACAAACAACAAAAAATGCTAAAACAAAAATAAAATATTTACTGCTGATTATCTGATGTATCTTCTTTTCCATCTATATCCAATTCTTCAGGCTCTTCTATCAGAGGTATATATTTGCTTTCGGGGATTACATTGACTCTTTGTATTAAAATAGCCATACCTGTTAACTTTGGCTGAACTCTCATATATATATCTTTTACCAATTCTGTTAAACCGACAGATGCGATGACCAATTCGTTGTTATTTGTGCAATTTGCCTTAATTACTCTTTCTAAAATTTGCTGATTCGGGTTTACTTGTCTAAAAACTTCTTTAGTTTTGATTTCAGGATAAACAATAGGTTCTTTGGTTATAGAAGCAATTGGCAGAATACTTGCGGATAGTTTTGTTTCCAGAATTGCCGTATAATTTTTTCCTGCAAAAACCTGTTCCGGTGAATGAAATTGAAATTCATAATTTTTTGCGCTGCCAAATTTTAAAACAGTAGATTCTGAAATGATTTTATCTGAAATAACTTTCCAATCAGTTGCAAATTTTCTTAAATAAATGAAACTATGAGATTCACCTGCCAAAAAGCCTGTATCATCAGTAGCAGCAGAGCTTTTTGCTGTTGCAGCTTTTGTTATATCTATCGTTTCAACAGTTGCAAAATCTTTGTTAAGTTTGACCTCTTTTATAATTGTCGAATAACTCATATCAGGATAATTTTTCCAGGTTTTTGAAACCAAATCCATTAATTCATTCTTTTTAATGCCGTCACCACTTACAAAATCATTGGCATATAAAGAGCTTAAACCTTCTATATTATGCGCATTTGCATATTTCAGATAGTTATATAAAAGTTTTTTTACTCCTCCAATATCCTCTTGGTGAGATACATTATCAATATATTCGTATTTTAAGCTTTGTATCTCAAGGTCAACTCCATTTTGAATTTGTGCCAAAACGTTTGTTGAAAAGCTAAAAAAAGCCATGATCAACGTAATAAAAAGAATTATATTTTTTTTCATCAAAAATTTCCCATCAAATATTTAAAAATAATTTACTAAATTTATTATATCTTAAACAAATGTTATTTTTTATTATATAATTAATTTTACTTTTGAGCAAATTTGGGATAAAGTAGTATTAAATTGAATAGTTAGGAAGACAAATGAGGAAAAACTATGACCTTAATAATTGATAAAGAAGCGTTAAATAGCGATTTTCAATTAACAGACGAACAAAAAGATATTAGAAATTATGTAAGAGAGTTTGCAGAAGATGTTATTGCTCCTCGCGCAGAAAAAATTGATGCAGATGCCAAATTTCCCTGGGATATTTTTGAACAATTAAAAGAAAACGGTTTAATCAGTATGCCATACGAAACCCAATACGGTGGAGATGGCGTTGATCCTGTTACAGCAATAATTCTGGTTGAAGAACTTTCAAGAGTTGATCTTTCCTGTGCATTAGTTTGTATGGTAAATACACTTGGCTTAGAACCGGTTATTCTTGGTGCATCTCATGAACAAAAATTAAAATATATTACACCTGTTGCTGCCGGTGAAAAAATTGCAGCATTCGGTTTGACTGAAGCCGGTGCAGGTAGTGATTTTATGGGAATTAGAACAAAAGCAGAGAAAAAAGGTGATAAATATATCATCAATGGTTCTAAACTTTTCATTAGTCACGGTGGTGTTGCAGACACAGTAACTGTTTTTGCAAAAACCGGTAATAATGGAGGCTTGAAAGATTTAAGCTGCTTTATTGTCGAAAAAGATTTTCCGGGCTTTAAAGTCGGTAAAAAAGAAAACAAACTCGGTATCAGAGGCTCTGAAACTGCAGAATTGATTTTTGAAGATATGGAAGTACCTGCTGAAAATCTTATTGCCTCAGAAGGAGCAGGCTGGAAATTAGCAATGAACACTTTGGATCATTCAAGACCCGGTGTTGGTGCTCAAGGTGTCGGTGTTGCTCAAGGTGCGCTTGATTATGCTTTAAAATATGCTCAAGAAAGAGAACAGTTTAATCAGCCGATTGCTAATTTTGAAGCTATTCAAAATATGCTTGTAAATATGGCAATAAGAACAGAAGCTGCAAGAATCCTTTGCTATAAAGCAGCTATGGCGGTTCATAATGACAATAAAGACAAATCAACATTTTCATCTTTATCTAAATTCTTTGGCGGAGATACAGCAATGAGCGTAACAACCGATGCAGTTCAAATCCTTGGCGGTTACGGTTATACAAAAGAATTTCCTGTTGAAAGAATGATGAGAGATGCCAAAATTACTCAAATTTATGAAGGAACAAACCAGATTCAAAGACTTGTTGTCAGTCGTCATTTAGTCAAAAACTTTAAATAAAAATCAAATAATTTATAAAAAAACGAATACTAAAAAGACTGATTTTTTTAAAAAAATCAGTCTTTTGCTTTTCTCTTAATTAACTTAGGCAAAAATCCTATAATTATAAATAAGGAAAACGCAATAATAATTTTATAAATAGAATCACTATCTCCCGAATACAAACTTTTTCCTGCATAGCCAATATACACAAAAGCAATTGCCCCCGGCATTAATGAAAAAATTGATGCTAAAATAAAAGTTTTGTATGATATATTGGTTACTCCAAATAAATAATTTTGCACATTAAAAGGGAAAATTGGCGTTAATCTTGAAATAAAAACAAATTCCCATCCGTATTTTTTAATTTTTTCTTGGAATATTGCCACTCTTGCAGGACTTTTACGGTCTACCCAATCTTTTAATATGTATCTGCTGACCAAAAAAGTCATGCTCGCTGCTATAAGTTGCCCCAATAATGTATATAATATGCCTAAAAACGGACCAAATAAAATTCCTGCATAAATGGATAAAGGTGTTATTGGTACAAAAAATACAGGCAAAATTCCATAAATTGCTACAAATATAAAAGGAGTCAAGTAACCAAATTTTGAAAAAAAACTTATTTCATTAAAATTATCTATACCATATTTTGAAAACATCAAATATAGCAATAAAATTGCAAATATAAGCAAAAAAAGCAGTATGTATTTATGTTTTTGCATTTAAACCACAATTAAATAACTCTAATATTTTGTTAAATAACCATTAAATCGGTGACATGTCAAATTCAGTCCGGCATCACAAAAATTAGGAAATTCCGTATCAATTACAGAATGATAATTTAACGATTATTTTTCAAATTGATATATAAAAATATAAGTTAATTAAAATCTGTTTTAAATAAGCTGATTTACTAATTTACAACATTATAAATTTCATTTAAGACAGAAAACATTTCATAAGCATTTTTTAATGCAATCATATTAGGTCCGTCACATGGTGCATTATCAGGATCAGGATGCACTTCAAAAAATACACCGTCACATCCGGCTGCAACAGCACCTTTTGCCAAAATACTCGCATATTTTCTTTCACCGGCTGTTGAAGTTCCTGCACCACCCGGCAATTGCACACTATGAGTTGCATCCATAATCACAGGATAGCCTAAATCGTGAATAATAGGAATAGACCTTAAATCAGTAACAAGATTTCCATATCCAAAAGTTACGCCCCTTTCGGTAATCAAAATCTTGTTATTTCCGCTTTGCTTAACTTTATTGGCAGAATTGCCGATTTGATTTGGCGCCAGAAATTGACCTTTTTTAATATTAATAATTTTTCCTGTTTTAGCGGCAGCAACAAGCAAATCTGTTTGTCTGCAAAGAAAAGCAGGGATTTGTATTACATCAGCCACTTGAGCAGCTGCCTCTGCTTCAGAAGCATCGTGAATATCAGTTACAATCGGTATTTCAAATTCATTTTTAATTTTTTCAAGAATTTTAAGCCCTTTTTCTATTCCGACACCTCTATATGATGAGATGGAAGTTCGATTAGCTTTATCATATGAAGCTTTAAAAATAAACGGTAAATCCAGTTTTGTCGTAATGATTTTTAGTTCTTCAGCTGTCTTAAAAACAACATTTTCATCATCTTCAATAACACAAGGACCAGCCATAATAACAAGTTTGTCATTCCCAATGCTAAAATTATTCAATTTCACTTCATTTACCATTTAAAAACTCCTCGTTTATAAACTGTTTTTCTTAACAAAAGTACAATAAATTAATTTTATTTTCTATTTTCCAAAACAAATTTTGTTTTTTAAGAAGATATTTCTTAAATAGCAAGGGATACACGTTTGTTAAGATAAATTTTCCCCATATTTTCTGCTATTCGGAACAACCTTTCTATTTTTACGAAACACTTTTTAAAGTTTTAGTATATAATGACATTATACCAAAAAAACAAGTTGAATAAGTATGAGTTTAAGAAAGGCGGAGTATATGAAAAAAGGTTTCACTTTACTAGAATTATTGATTGTAGTTGTAATTATTGGAGTCTTAGCACTTATAGCAGCACCAACATTATTAAATGCAACAGATCAGGCAAAAGAAGGAACGGTAAAAGCAAACATATCTGCAGCAGCATCATCGATAACAAGCAGATTTGCTTTAAATACGAATGACACAGCTACAGAAATCGCAACAGCAGTTGCAGATGCATTAAATGCAGATAATACAAACCCAATAGATGATGCAAACGCAGCATTTTCAACAGCAGGAACTGCAGCAGGTTCAGTTGTTCTAACAGGAGACAACAATACAGATACAATTACTATTATCGGCTATGATAAAAATCAGGCTGCATTGCTTACAAAAGTTGTAGCTGCACCCGCTGATAATTAAAAATTTAAATTGGTAACTAAATTAACAAAAAACCTATTTGACGATGGTCTTATAGGTTTTTTGTTAATTTTGCCGTACAAATCAATGAAAATGTATAAAAAGACCGTTATGTCATAATCGGCATTAATTTTGATGGACAAAAAGAGCTAATATTTTATTTTTATAGTGAAAGTCCGAAAAGATGAGTGGCTGTGAAGTAAATCCCTGCCAAAATAAACACAATTCCTGTTATTTTTCTCATCCAAAATTCAAATTTAACAAGGCAGTTATATGCTTTACCGACAGAATTTACGCTAAATGCTATTATTACTGCAAATAACACAACCGGAAGTCCTGTTCCTACGCCATATATTAAAGGCATTAAGACTTTTGAATTGTGTTCAACGGATAAAGAAATTAGGCTTCCAAAGAATAAAGCTGCCGAAATGGGGCAGAAAGAAAGAGCAAATATTACGCCAAGAAGCAAAGCTCCTATAAGACCGGATTCTTTGACTTTATCTTGAAATCCTGTTCCCGCTACTCCTGCTGAAAAATTCAATTTGATTATTTCAAGCAGAATAACACCGATGATAATGAGCAATGGACCCATTATCAAGTTCATATAATGCTGTAGAAACCCTGCTATTGAAGGCACAGAAAGCAGACCTGCCACAATAACCATACCCAATAAAACATAGCTGAGTATTCTTCCGAATGTATATATAAAACCTGATAATACGGTTTTATACGGACAGGTAATATTTTTGCCGATAAATGATATGGCTGCAACGTTTGTTGCAAGCGGACAAGGGCTAATTGATGTTAATATACCCAACCATAGGGCAGATAGTAGTGCGAATGACATTTTAACCTCCGAAGTTTTTTACTTCTTTCTTAATGTAATTTTTAAATTCTGTTTCATTATTGAGTTTTGTCCAAATGCCGTCTAAATTTTTCCATTTAACTTCTTTTCCTTTTTCAACTTTTGACAAAACAACAGCCTTGGTAAAAAGCTTGTAATCTTTTGAATAGCGGCTGTTTGCTTTGTTGTCCAAATCAATAGCTCTATATTGAATATTACTTTTATTCATGGATTCTACAGCTTCTTTAGTATAAGCCTCGATTTTTTTGCAGCTTGCACATCGTGGTTTAGCATAAAAATAATAAACAATAATCTTTGAACTGTTTTTCACTTCTGATTTAATAGGAATTGTTTTATCTTTCGGAGCAGCAAACGAACAGCTTGTCAGTGCAAATGAAAAGGTTAGAGCAGAGAATATTGAAAATATAGTTAGTAGTTTTGTAATTTTTAACATTTTTGCCTCCTTAATTTTATACTATATTATTTTAAATTTTCTTTCTACTTAAGATATTCTTTGATTTCATCAATTGTAGGGATTTTACCTGCGACTTTAACAACATCATTAACAGCTAAGGCAGGTGTTACCATTACACCCATGTTAATAATGTCATTGATGTCCTTAACCTTGATGATTTCGTATTCAATGCCAAGTTCATTAGCACCTTGAATAGCAACTTCTGCCAATTTTTCACATTTTGGACATCCGGTTCCTAAAATTTGTATTTTTCTCATTATTTTCTCCTTTCTAAAAGAACATACCGTAAATTAAGCCGCTGATAGTTGCCATTACTATTACAAGTGAGACAAAAACGGCTGTTTTTTGATTTCCCATAACGCTTCTGATTACAAGCATATTAGGCAAGCTTAAAGCAGGACCTGCTAATAATAGTGCAAGGGCAGGACCTTTGCCCATGCCGGCACCAATAAGACCTTGAAGTATCGGAATCTCTGTTAATGTTGCAAAATACATAAATGCACCTATGAATGAAGCAATAAAGTTTGCCATAATTGAATTTCCGCCCACAAGTGAACTTATCCAGTGCGAAGGAATAATCCCTTCATGATCAGGTCTGCCAAGTAAAATTCCGGAAATTAAAACACCAAACAAAAGTAAAGGAAGAATTTGTTTTGCAAACCCCCAAGTTGATTGAAGCCAATCACCTGCTTCACCTTTATCAGTTGCAGTTATTACCGACAAACCTGCTACACCTACAGTAAAGGGTATTAAAGGTTCATGAGGGAACATAGCAGCTGTTACAACAACAGGGATTGCTGCAAAAAGAACTTTGAACCATTTTATTTTAAACCATCCGGCAAGCATAACTGCAAATATAACTGATGCTAAAGCTGTTAAGGTCCATTTTGCGCTAAAAATTGTATAGAATACCCCTGAAGTTGCATTTGGATTTCCCCAGTTTGCAAAAACAAGAATTAATATCATTGAAAAGAAAAACATTGCGTTTTGCCATAATGGTCTTAAAACTTCAGGTTCAGACATCATTAATTGTGAATTTGCTTTATCATGTTCTTCTTTTCTGTATATAAAATGCATCGCAAGTCCGATTATCACGCTAAATAAAACCGCCCCGACTGTTCTTGCGATACCCAGTTCATAGCCTAGAATTCTTGCAGTAAGTATAATTGCAAGAATATTAATGGCAGGACCCGAATATAAAAAGGCAGTTGCAGGACCTAATCCGGCACCTTTTTTATAAATACCGGCAAAAAGCGGTAAAACCGTACAGGAACAAACTGCAAGAATTGTACCTGAAACGGATGCCACGCTGTATGCCACAAATTTATTAGCTTTTGCCCCAAGATATTTCATAACAGCATTTTGATTCATAAATACTGCTATTGCACCTGCTATAAAAAATGCGGGAACAAGACATAATAACACATGTTCTTGTGCATACCATTTTGCAAGGTAAAGGGCTTCCATTATTGCATTGTCAAATCTTGGCGTTCCGACAGGCAGAAAGAAAAACCCCAAAAATACTGCAATAATTAGAAATAAAATTTTTAATTCTTTTTTAGATTCCATAATTTATCCTCTCTCTACTTTCACGTATAAAATTATTATATATTTATATATGGTCATTTTGCCATATAATTACAAAAAAGACAATAGTCTATTTTTTTAAATAGTTTACTAATTTTTATTAACAGACTCAATACATCCAAAAATGTTCAATATGCAGGGACATTTTAATTTGTAAAATACATTCAGTCCTCTTTTTTCATCTTCAACGAGACCTGCATTTTTAAGAACGGCAAGATGTTTTGAAACGGTAGACTGGTCGAGCTGCAATTTTTCCGTAAACTTACAAACACACTTTTCGCCATCCGATAAAAAATCAATCATAAATAACCTTGCAGGGTGAGCAAGGGCTTTAATAATTTCAGAGCGATTTTTGTACTTATTCAGCAATTCTTTATTCATTTTATCTAACTTATATTGTTGATAATAAACTAATATTATATTCTATTTTAATAAAAACCACCACTTTTTAAATGATTCTTTTCTTGAGATGTAAACTAAGAATAAGCCGTACTTTTATTCAGGATGCAAGTGAGCGAATCGAATCGTAGAATCTGTAGGGAGAAAATCCTTATTAATTTTGATATTAAAAAACCGGTGTTTTTAGTTCTGAGGATAAAATTCTTTTTATTTTTTAGATATTATTTGTTATAGTTAATTTTATGAGCAATTTTGTATTTTTAAAGAAAAATAATGAAAAATTTTTCAAAATAATATTAGAGGCAGAGAAACTCTTTCGAGATGAATATTACGAGCAATCTGTGGTTCAAACCAGACGTTTTGCTGAAAATATTTGCAAGGATTTATTGCAAGATAAAATTACGCCGGAAGACACCTTTGATTCAATGATAAATAAAATCAAAGATAATTCTAATCTAAATATAAGAATGAAAGAATTTACTGATGATTTGTATTTTTTAAAAAAATACGGAAATATATCTGCTCATTCATCATCATCATCAATTAAGCCCGAAATCGCTCTAGAATGCTTAGAAAGATCTTATGAAATTGCTATATTTTATTCTCATATGAAATATGGAATAAATAAAAAGCTGGAAAAAACATTATTTAGCGAAGAAATTTTAATGACAGGTGAAAAACCTTTTCAAAAAAAATATGTAGAAAAATTAAAGAAAGAAAAGAAAAAATCTGTTAATATTAAGCCTAAAAAAAGAACTTCAGCTAAAATTACTAAGAAAAAAAAAGCTAAGATTAAGATAAGCAGATTTGAATTTGAAAAATTAAAACCGGCTATTATGCCTTTATTTGTGCTGATGCTTTTAGGCTGTTTGTTTGTTTATTTTAGTATTCAAAAATGGGTCGTAAGTGCCATCGATGTTCTTAAAGAGCTATATTCTTTTCTTTCCGGCATAATAAATTAATTGAAATATTTATATCAATAAATCCTACATGCGTTATTTTTATTAAGGTTATGGTAATGAAAAAATAAAATCCAAATTTTATAGGAATTTTCGTTTGTCAAGTCCTTCACATAGGGGTATGGATTGAAACTAAATATTTTATAACAAACAGGTGAAATATGAAATAAAAATTTATGAATTATTTTTTAAAATATAATTCATAAATATAGATGATGCTAACATAGCATTGAATTTATAAAATAATTACATAGCTACTTGGGAGAAATATTATGCAAAATACGGAAAACATGACATCAGAATTGAATTTTGCCATTTGTTCAATAGAAAAAATATTAAACAATGCTGATGGAGAATTTATTATTAATGTAATTAAACAGTATAAACAAAATGGTGATTTAGAGCCGGTTACATTACAAAAACTTAAATTAGAATTAAACAAGCAGGTTGTATATGAGTAAAAATAATTTCAGTATAAAATTCAGAGGAGTAAGAGGCAGTATGCCTACTCCAAATGCAGACAAGTTAATATATGGCGGTAATACTTCCTGTGTGGAAGTAAATGTAAATGGTCATCTCATAATATTAGACGCAGGAACAGGTATTGTTTCGCTAGGAGATGACTTATTTAAAAATTATTTAGCCAGCGGAACAAATGAAGAAACCAGAGCTCCAATGAGTATGACTCTTTTAGTTTCTCATGCCCATATGGATCACATACAAGGATTTCCTTTTTTTAAACCTGTTTTTATAAATACCTCTTCAATTAATGTTTTTGGCTCAACTGTATATGGGACAAACTTTGAAGATATCTTAAATGACTTTATAATAACTCCTTATTTTCCTGTTGAATTAGGTGAAATGGCAGCACAAATAAGTATAAGTAATTTAAAAGAAAATGAAATGATTTTACTCGAACCTGATAGCAATATTCCGTTTATACAAAAAGTAAATCCCCTAAATGATGCTCAAATACCTGATGATACAATAGTTATAAGATGTATGAAATCACATGCGCATCCGAAAAACGGAGTATTAATATTTAAAATCAGTTATAAAGGTCACAGTATAGTATATGCAAGTGACAAAGAGTGCTATATCGGCGGTGATACAAAATTAGCCTCTTTTGCAAGAAATACAGACATACTGATTCATGATGCACAATATACCAATGATGAGTATAATTCTCCGATTTTGACAAAACAAGGGTTTGGTCATAGTACGCCTGAAATGGCTGCCGATGCAGCAAAAAATGCTAATGCTAAGCAACTTGTTTTATTCCATATTGATCCATCTTATAATGATGAAAAAATTGAAAATATGGAACAAGAAGCTAAAAGATATTGCCAAAATTCAATGTTTGCAAAAGAAGGTTTAGAAATAAAACTTTTATGAAAAAAGCATTAAAAACTTTTTTAATTCTTGCCATAATAACAATTATTCAAGGCAATACATTTGTATTAGATTCAGCTTATAATGCAAATAATCATAATAAAAGAGGTTTGAAATTTTTTGAAGAAAAAAATTATTATAGAGCTGAATTAGA